>JAEVZU010000180.1 GCA_023392075.1 Bacillota bacterium
TTACTGTTTTATGAGACTTTGAGGCAGTACATTTGTTGGAACATTGCCTGCAGGCATCTTTGTTGGCGTAAATGGTATTTTTTCCTCTCATTTTTGTTTTTGAAAGGATATTGCCCATAGGGCAGGTTACAGTTTTAGAAGATAGAATAGTTCAATATTTCGTGCGCATTCCAGCATCAGCTTACGGCTTTATAGTTTTTACAATCCGTGCATTTTGGACACTGCCCGCCGGCTTCTTTGCTATCATAGGTGGTGTTCTTTTAAACCCACGACAGGATGAATTTTGTTCGGGGCGGTGTAGATATGATTTTAATGTGTATAAAAGCAGGGAAAAGAGGAACCCGAAGTAGTTTTCTTTTCTGCGTTTTTATGGTAAAACACTTATATAATCTGAATTATGGGAGGTATCATAGTGAGAGAATTTATCGTAGCTGTAAAATCATTAATAATATTTAATAAAAAGGTGCTACTTTTACAAAAGTCGGGAAGAGTATGGAAAGATAATGAGAATAAATGGGAGTTCGTTGGCGGTTGTTTAGAATTTGGTGAAAGCCTATCAGAAGGACTTACACGAGAGGTTCATGAAGAAACAGGATTAACCGTTTGTGTAGACAGATTATTATGCGCGTCAACCCATGTGCCTGCGTCTCCCATCCAACAAAAACAATTTGTTTTTTTATACTATCTTGGTTATGCGGATACTGACAAAGTGAAACTTTCCGAGGAACATAAGGATTTTTTATGGGCTGATCGCAAACAAATAATTGAACTGCTTGACAAACCTATATTGGACGACATCACTTCCAATGCAATCTTGGATATGTTAGATATCGAATAACGCGTTAATCAGCTAAGAGTACAACATGGAGAGAGGAATGGCGGCTCCCAGCAAAGCCATTAAAAATATTGAGAGAAATGAGTGCCTGCCATTCACTATTTGATGTTCACGCCAGGCAGCTTGATTCTTGAATCGCGTGCCGGAGTAGGACACAATATCAAGGGTTTTTCCGGCACTGCAAGCAGGATATTCCATAACACTTTTACAGCATTCGGGTATTGACAATAAACATAAAGGTTTATATAATAATAGTAACTTAATTCAATGAAAAAAGTAAGTCCTCGAGTTTGGAATAACTATGGAATATGGAGTTTATAAATATGAAATCAAAAAACATTAATAATGAAAGAATGAAAATTATTAACTCAAAAGTTGTTCTGAATTATATAAGGGAAAAAGTGTCGGTATCAAGAAAAGTAATTGCTGATGAAGTAGGGCTGACCCAATCTACAGTTACTAACATAATTCATGAATTGATTGAGGGCGGATATGTTATTGAAACCGGAAAGGGAGAATCTGACGGCGGCAGGAGGCCGGTTTTTCTGCAGTTAAATGCTAAGGCAGGTTATGCAATCGGTATAGAGCTAAATGTATTGAAAATTACATGTATACTTACAAATTTTAAAGCTGAAATTGTGGAAAGAATCGAAGTAGATACTAATATTTCCGAAGGTCAAGATAAGGTAATAGCTAAGATTATTGGTCTAATAGAAAAGATCATCACACAGTCGGGATTAGAAAAGGAAAAAGTTTGTGGTATAGGCTTGGTATCAGCTGGCCCGTACGACAGAGAAGAAGGTATAATGGTAAATCCGCCGAATTTTCCTGGTTGGTTAAGCGTTCCAATAAAAAATATGATTCAGGATAAATTAAATATACCTACTTATTTTGAGAAAGATACTAATGCTGCTGCTATTGCAGAACATTGGTACGGGGATGTAAGCGATATAAAAAATCTTTTTGCCATGAATATATATGACATTGGAATAGGCGGAGGAGTTATAATAAACGACCAATTGTTCCGTGGATTTAAGGATGGTGCTGCCAATATCGGCCATATGTCTATCGATGTTAACGGACAATTATGCAAATGTGGCAACACCGGATGTCTGGAAACAATTTCATCAGGAATTGCGCTATTAGATAAAGTAAAAAGTGAAATTAAAAAGGGTAATAAATCAATAATAGAACAGGAAATAAAAGCTATCGATGACATTAATATCGATATGATGATCAATGCATTAAACAAGGATGACAGTCTTACAAGGATGGTCATTGATGAGGGTGCAAGATGTGTAAGTATAGCCATAACTAATATAGTGAATTTATACAGTCCTGAAGTAATAGTTATGGGAGGTAATTTCATCAATAAATGTCCCCTTTACATGGATATGATAATTCAACACGTCAGATCAAAGAAGTTTTCACCGCATTATGATATAAAAATTGTCCTGACGGAATTTGGAGATGTGCAGGGCGCATTGGGAGGGGCTGTAATTGCTTTGCAGGAAATATTTAAAGCATAAGCAGCTTTGCAAAGCATTAAGAATTATATATCTTAAACCATAAATCCAAAAGCAGTTAAATTTAAAAACTTAATTAATGCAATGAATAAAGTATAATATCGAATTAATAAATGAGCCTTTTTTACGAAAGAATATATTACTAATTGATTGATAGTGCTTGCCTTATTTCTTTCAAGATTAAGTGTCATTTAATTAATAAAATAATTTTTGGAGGAAGAAATCATGAAGAAATTCTACAGAGCACTTAGTGTGGTTTTATTGGCAGTTGTTTTATCAGTGTCATTTTTAACTGGATGTGGCAGCGAGCAAAGTGCGGATTCAACTGGAGCAGAAGGAAGCACTTCTACAAAAAGCAGTCAGCCCGTAACGCTCAAGATTTGGGGAGATACAGACAACCAGGCTATTCTTGAATCTTCATTTACTCAGATCAACGAGGCATTTACCAAGAAATATCCGAATATTAAACTGGATTATCAGTATTCAGGCAGTTTTGATTCCATTAATGTAGCTCTCCAATCCGATTCATTGCCTGATTTATTCTGGGTACAGGGCAATAAATCGACAAAGATGGCGGAGATGGCAAAGCAAGGCTTCTTATTGCCTTTAAATGATTATAAACTGGATTCAAGCCGATTCCCGGATCAGTCAGTGGAATATGCAACTGTAGATGGCAAGATTTACTGTTCGTATCCTTCATTTTTTGACTACGCCATAATGTACTATAATAAAGATATTTTCCAGAAATATGGACTTGATAAGCCAAAGACATGGGGAGATTTTGAAAACATATTAAAAACACTTAAAGAAAAGGGCGAAACAGCAATATCATTCGGCGGTAAGGGGGATTTTGACAGATACTGGCTGATGCAGGTCCTTGCACCGACATTGGCTGATGATGTCCTGCAGAATATTAAAGGTCATAAAGCAGATACAGATTATAAAAATCTGGCTGAAGCATTTAATACCTACCGCAGCTTTGCAGAAAAGGGATATCTGGGAAAAGACTTTTCAGCTACGGATGGAGCCGGTGCCCAGTTGGCATTTACAAACGGGAAAGCTGCAATGCTTGTTGATGGTACATGGAATAACCAGGTGTTCGCAAGTGTCAACTTCAATGTAGGAAGATTTGCCCTGCCGTCAAAAGATGGAGTACTTTACTCACAGAGTGGTCCGAGTAATTATAATACTTATGCGGTATCAGCCAAGACAAAGTATCCCGAAGAGGCGGTCAAGTATATTGAATTTCTTAACGATAAAGAGTCACAGCAGATATTTGAAAATAATTTAGGTGCTATTCCTCTTGTAAAAGATCTTACTCCCAAAGATGATTCTGTAAAAGAAATGGCGGAATATGACCAGGTTGGTAATAATATTTATCACGTGCTCTCAGGTGTTGCCGATGAAACGGCCAGACCGCAGGATCTGTTGCTTGCAGATATTTTACCTAAATTGATGACTTCAAAAATGACAGGTGAAGAAGCCACTCAAAAAATTAAAGATGAAATAGCAAAAAGCAGTGCAAAATAATAAAAACCATGTATCTCTGACAGTAATCGAAAAATTTAAATGACACAAACTAAAGAATATAAATAAATGATTCCTCTTTGTAATTGAGAGTCATTTATTTATATTCGAAATGTAGAGGGAGTTGTTAAAATTGCTTGCTTATTTGAAAAAAAGGCCGTACCTTCTTTTTATAGCACCGGGATTTGTTTTATACACCATACTGGTAATTTACCCAATAGTCGCAGCAGCTGTTATCAGTATGTACCGCTGGAATGGTATAGGCCCGAAAACATTTGTAGGATTTAATAATTATATTGAATTATTCAATAACAAAGATATGGTGTCACAACTTTGGAATGCTCTATCCCACAGTTTAATGATTTTTATATTAACAGTTATATTTGTCATTCCGGTTCAAATCATTATGGCTTACATGATATACAGTAAAGCCAGAGGAAAAAGCTTTTTCCAGGTGGCTATATTTTCTCCTCAATTTATTTCAACTCCTGTAATTATATTTATTTTTACTTTATTATTGGATGCCAACATTGGAGTAGTTAACAAGTTTTTAGAAGCAATCGGACAGGGACATTTGGCAAAACCATGGCTGGGTATACCTGAGTTTGGAATGTATATAGTCTGGATTATGATATCCTGGGCGGGAATGGGCGTTGGAATGATGTTTTTTGTAGGTGCAATGAAGATGGTACCTGTAGATTGCCTTGAATCGGCATATCTGGACGGAGCGGGCTTCTGGAAAAGGCTTGTAACCATTTTTATTCCGCAGATAAAAGTTACCATACTTAACATGGTGCTGATATCTTATATTTTTGGCATGACAATATTTGATTTCAGTTATATCCTTGGGGGAACGTCTGGCGGGATAGAAAGAAACGTTGATGTAATGTCCCTGTTCTTTTACCGTATGGCCTTTGGCGATACTAATCCACTGGGAGGTAACATCAGCCAGAATTCCATGGGTATGGGTACAACCATTGCATGTGTGTTATTCCTCATGATTTTTGTAATCGCTTTAATACAGTTATTAATAGTATACCGGAAGGAGGAATAGGAATGAATAAACATCAAGGATTTATTGCTTCAATAATCAAGGGTTTAATGTGGATATATTCACTGTTTACATTTTTTATTTTAATTTACATGATATATAATTCATTCCGGACAAGACAGGATATCCTGTCCAATACCTTTGGTATACCAAAGAATCCAAGCCTGAACAACTTTAAAAGATTATTTGTTAATGATCACTTTTACAGATATTTCTTTAATAGTGTTATAATACTTGTTTTTAGCCTGATTTTAATAACGTTGTTGTCTTCTATGACAGCATATGGCATCGGCAGATATAAATTTAAATTTAAAAAGTTTACAAGAATCTACTTTCTTATAGGGTTGATGTTCCCTGTTCAACTCGGTATTGTTCCAATATTTTTATTGATGAAGAATCTAAATTTAATCAATAATCATGCATCTGTTATATTGATATTATCAGCAGGGATTTCCATGCCGGTATTTATGCTGACGGATTTCTTTTCAAACTTGCCGAATGAGATTTATGAAGCGGCAATTATTGATGGAGCCGGTGAATGGACAACTTTTTACAAGATCATGTTCCCTATGGCAAAACCTATTGTATTTTCAATTTGCATAATAATGTCGGTTCAAGTCTGGAATCAGTTCTTTATGCCTCTTATTTTCCTGCAAAGTGAAGCGTATAAAACCATTCCGTTGATAATTGTAAAATATACAAAAAATCTATTGAGCACCATGGATCTTGCTATGGCGGCATCTGTACTGTCTACAGTCCCGATACTGATAATATTCATTATATTTTCAGAGAGAATTCTGGAGGGTGTGGCAACAGGCGGCGTAAAAGGATAACCTCATATTTTCATTCAAAGGAGAGTTTTATATGTCTAAAATAAAAGAGATATTATGTTTGCACCATAGTCACCTTGATATAGGATATACACATCCGCAGCCGTTGTTACTTGAATTGCAGAGGGATTATATAGATCAGGCCATTGATTTGTGCTTGGCAACAGCAAATTACACTGAGGAGTCAAAATTCAGATGGACATGTGAAGCGACTTATCCGGTATTGAAATGGCTACAAACAGCCACCGATGAAAGAAAAGAACAATTTAAAAAGTTAATAGGAGATAAACAGATAAGTGTGACATCCATGCCAATGCATACTACACCATTATGTAATACCGCTCAAATGGATTACATGCTGAAATTATCGGCTGATTTGGGCAAAAGACTGGATATACCTATCAGTACGGCTATAAACCACGATGTTAACGGGCAACCCTGGACAGTGAGCCAAATGCTGCTGGACAGCGGGATAGATTTTTATATTACCGGTATAAATATTCATTTCGGCGGTATACCTTTCAAAAGACCTGCCGTTTTCCGCTGGGAGACGCCGGACAAACGAGAACTGCTGACTTTTCTGGGGGAACATTATTCACTGTTCAGCCAATTTTTAAATACTTCCCTGTCAGACACCGGCTTAATGGATAAAGGTATAAAAGATTATGTAAATCGTTTGGAGCAAAGCGGATATAATTATGACTTTGCCTTTTTAACTGCTACCAATCCTCCCTTATATGATAATAATTCACCCGACCCGGAGCTGGCTGAGCTTATTTACAGGTATAATCAGGAAGGACATGATTATACCGTGAGATTTGTCACTCCTGAAATGCTGAGGGAAAAGATACTAGGTATCGATAAAAATGATATTCCGGTTCACAAAGGGGACTGGACGGATTACTGGAACTTTGGCTGCGGAAGTTCTGCAAAAGAGACAAGAGTTAATCGCAGAGCGAAGGAGACAATTAAAAAGGCTGAGTTGCTGGAGGCTTTCTCAAGCAGCCCGGGGACATTTTATGACAGAGCAAAGGATGAAGCATATATCAATGCTGTTATGTTTGATGAACATACCTGGGGAGCATCTCAATCAATATCTGATCCTGATGATGAAGAAGTATGCTCCCAGAGAATTCATAAATCTCAAATGGCCTATAAGGCTGCCGATTTATCGGCTTATTTGCTGGGGAGGCAAATAGAGCAGCTGACAGAGAATGATTTTCAATCAAACGAGCCTGATGGGATAGTTGTTGTTAACACCTCCTGTATGGAACAGGAAATAGAACTGAAGATTCCGGATGCTTTTTTTGAAAAAGGAAGGCACCTGTCTGCAATACGTATGAAAAGGTTACTGCCGTATAATTCAAAAAATGAAAATTATCAGTACTTCGGTATTGAAAAACTTCCGCCTTTCTCCTGGATTAAAATACCGTTTTCAGTTCTGCAGCAAAATAGGCAAAAATCTATGCCGGCTGAAGATAAAGGTTATAAGGTAACCGAAAACAGTATAGAGACGCCATATTACCGGATGACCTTTAATCCTGCAACAGGAAGGATTGAACAGCTGTACGATTTGCTGAATGATTGGGCCATGCTGGATAAAAAGAGCAATTGGACTATGTTTGAATATGTCAGAGAGACTATTGATCCTCTTTATAATGAAGAGCACAGGTCTACGTTTTTCCCCCGGGATGTGGAACTGGGGAACAGAAGTGTGAGTGTTTGGAACCATAATTGGAGGGCAAAGAGACAAAATGCCGAGAGAATATTGAAATGGCACATAGAGGAAGAGGCTAATTCTGTATCTTTCGTTATGGAGATTGAGGCAGAAGGTGTTGAAGCCCTGAAGCAAAAAATAACTTTTTCCACTCTGCACCCAAGGATTAAATTCAAGGCATATATGAATAAAAAGGATTTTTCAAAACCTGAAGGGGTATATTTTGCTTTTCCTTTAAATATTGACAGCGGCTGGCAAAGCCGGTTTGACACTGCCGGTGCCTTCATTGAACTTGATAAGGAGCAATTGGGTAAGGTATGCCGTGATTGGGTGACGGTCGATCAGACTGTTTCCGTATATGACGGTAAAAAAGGTGTAGTTCTTGCCTGCCCTGATGCCCCAATGGTACAAATCGGAGATTTCAATTTCGGCCGGGAAAGTGAAAGCATTGAACGAAAGGAAAATCCCCTGCTTTTAGCCTGGCCCATGAACAACTACTGGGATACTAACTTCTGGATCAGTCAGCCCGGACCGATCCAACTCAGTTATGAGATGACACCTTTTAAAGAGTTTGATGCAATAAATGCCTACAACCTCGGACAGCTGGCAAATGAACCTTTTATCATTAATGCCGCCGTCAGCTGCAAGGAGATCCAAAGGGGTAAATTTTTTGAAGGCAGTGGAGAAGGTGTTGTACCATTACTGATAAGGCCTGCTAAAAATAAAGACAGTTTGGTTGCTATGCTAAGAAATATGACAAAGCAAGATGGCCAATACAGTTTTAACCTTCCGGGGAAGACAATTTTAAAGGCTTGCCTTGTAAACGTTTTGGGTGAGGAAATTTCAGCAATAGACGTTAGAGACAATAAGGTTAAGGTCAATATCCCGCCTTACGCACTTTCTCATTTACTTGTAACATTCAGAGATGACTTTTAATAAAAAATTGGATCGGGTTTCAGAAGAGACATGTCTTTATCCAATTACGCAGGGGTGAAAAAATGAATTATTATTTGGGGTTGGATGTTGGCGGTACCTCAGTAAAGTGTGGAATTATTGATGAGACCGGCAACATTATGTTTGATAGAATATTTTCTTTTAATGCACAGTCCTACGCAGATAAAGATACTATTATATCCAATTTTACAGCAATTTTTAAGGATTTGGTGGGAAAGATATCGGATTCGGAAATTAATATAAAGGCAATAGGACTGGCTTTTCCGGGCCCATTTGATTATGAAAACGGCATCAGCCTTATAAAAGGGATCGGAAAATATGACAGTATTTATAATATTAACTTAAGAGAAGAATTCTTCTATAAAATCAGAGAGGATAAATATTTATCCTCTCTGATGGATAAAGAACTAAAGATTTTGTTTATGCATGATATTGCAGCGTTTGCACTGGGTGAGATTTTTTATGGAAAAGGCTTGGGGTATAACCGGATCATTCATTTGTGTATAGGAACCGGTGCAGGATCCGCATTTTCAATAGACCACAGGCTGGTGGGAACCGGAGAGGGAGTTCCGGAAAATGGCTGGATTTATAATACAAAATTTAAAGATAGTATAATTGATGATTATATCTCTGCAAGAGGACTGGCAAGCATTGCGGACCAATATTTCAACACTTCCCATGACGGAAAAAAACTATATAATATGGCAGTAAAACAGGATGAAACCGCTTTGCTGGTATTCAAAAAATTTGGACAGAACCTTTATGAAGCATTTACTCCTTTTATTAATGGATTTAAAGCGGATTGTATTATCCTGGGCGGGGAAATAGTCAGAAGTTTCAAATTTTTTGGCCGGCAAATTGAGGAGTTTTGTAAAACAGAAAGAGTTGATATACGGTTGACCCATAATACTTCAAAAAGTACTTTGCTGGGTCTTTACCGGAAATTAAGCCAGAGCCGGTCACATTAATCCGGCGCATGGCCAATTAACCTCCTTTATTCGCCACATGCGATAAAGGATATAAGTTTTCATTACATTTTGTGGCCGCTATGCGGCTCAAAGCCATAAATATGGCTTAGGAGGTTAATATGAAATCAAATTATAATAAGCAACCATATATAGAAGTGAGAGGTTTTGAAAAGAATCACAGCTGGCAGGGTTATGACAATGTTGTCCATGAGGTTCTCAGGGCGGCCGGTGTTTTAAAAGGTGAAAGGACTATAATTGCCGTTGATTTCTATCCTGGGGTCAGAACTGAGGAAATCAGGAAGAATATTATAGATAAACTGCAGGGCGATTTGGTTATTTTTACCGACGAAGATATTTTTGAAACAAATGAATATATCACGGATAAAATAAAGGAATATATGACTGATGATCGTGTATTTGGCATTATGTGTCATTTGAACTTTAAAGATTTTATAAATGCTCATAAACTGAATGAGGTTAACAAAAAAATAAGCGAAGCTAAAGGCCTGGTAGTTGTTTATGGTGTCGCGGCCTGCTTGCCTGCTGAACCGGATATTCATGTATATGCAGATATGGCACGCTGGGAGATACAGCAACGGTACCGTTCAGGTGAGATATCCAATTGGAAGCATGATAATTTTAAGGATGACGCACTTGTCAAATATAAAAGAGGTTTCTTTTTCGAATGGCGTATTGCCGACAGGTATAAAAAGGAGAGACTGGATTCCTTTAATTATGTTCTGGATACAAACTTAAGTAATAATCCCAAAATGATATCGGGGCAGGCCTATATTCAGGGACTCAGACAGACAGCAGGTCAGCCGTTCAGAGTAGTACCCTTCTTTGACCCGGGAGTATGGGGCGGGCAGTGGATGAAAGATTTCTGCGATCTGGAAAGGGACGCTGAAAACTATGCCTGGTGTTTTGATTGTGTACCCGAAGAAAATTCCCTCCTGTTAAAAGTGGGAGAAGTTATTGCAGAAATTCCGTCTATTGACCTGGTTTTCAAACATCCCGGAGAACTCCTTGGTGAGAAGGTGCATGCAAGATTCGGAACGGAATTTCCTATCCGGTTTGATTTCCTGGATACTATGGGGGGCCAAAATCTATCCTTGCAGGTACATCCTTTGACAGAATATATCCAGGAGAAATTCGGAATGAATTATACTCAGGACGAGTCTTACTACATTCTGGATGCCGGAGAGAACAGCAGTGTTTATCTCGGAGTCAGGACAGACACTTCAAAAGAAGATTTTTTCTGCGACCTGGAAAAAGCACAGAAGGGTATTATGGACTTCCCGGCAGAAAAGCACGTTAATAAATTTAAGGCGAAGAAGCATGACCATTTCCTGATACCTGCCGGCACGGCTCATTGTTCAGGTGATGATACCATGGTTCTGGAAATTTCCTCAACTCCATTTATTTTTACCTTTAAGTTATGGGATTGGGGAAGGCTGGGGCTTGATGGAAAACCCCGTCCGATCCATTTGGAACATGGCAAAGCTGTCCTGCAGTTTGACAGGAACACTGAATGGGTAAAAAATAATCTTATTAACAGAATCGAGACCGTAGCAGAAGGGGATGGATGGAAAGAGGAGAGAACAGGGCTCCACGAAAGAGAGTTTATAGAAACAAGAAGACACTGGTTCAGCTCAGCGGTAAGTCATGATACAAACGGAGGAGTAAACGTTATTAACCTTATCGAGGGCAGGGAAGCAGTTGTTGAGTCTGCTGACGGGAAATTCGAACCTTTCAGGGTTCATTATGCGGAAACTTTTATAATCCCGGCATCGGTTGGAAAGTATACTATCAGGCCCTGCGGTGAATCCGAAGGTAAAACCGTAGGAACCATAAAAGCATATGTGAGAACCTGACAATGTAATTATTAATAAGTTTATATCACTTTTAAAAATACAACCCTTGAAAGCACACTGGTATGCTTTCAGGGGTTGTTGTTACCTGGGGATTAATCATGCATTTTTGGTTGAGTTTTCAACAAAATGGTATTTAATTGTGGATTTAAACTGTAATTTCTTTAAATTATGTGGATAAAATTATGTATTTTAGTATTTATCTCTTTTTTATTTGAATTTTGCTGACCATTAAATAGGATAATAAAACTATTATAACGGCGCAGACTATGGTGTTTATGTTGCTATAACTGTGTCTTATATGTGAGAAGCTGTTATATAAATTTATTATTGAAAGAAAAGCCCCGGCAATGGTAATAGGTACACCGCAGAATACATTATTAAAAGTGGTAATGTTGTATCTTGCCAGCCTGTATGCCCCGGCAATAGGGAACAATACAGTGAGCAGATAACCTATTATACCCAAATTGAAAAAGCTTATTTTCCAGGCAATTATTATTGGAGCTACACCAAAGGATATTAAATCTGAAAGTGAATCCAGCTCTTTTCCCAATTCACTTGTACTGTCAAGCATCCTGGCAACCTTTCCATCAAATCTGTCGGTTAATGCCGCTACCATTACCAATAAAGACGCCTGTATAAGGTCATCTTTTATGGAAAAGAGCAATGCAATTATACCGAGAGAAAGATTAATGAAGGTTAAAAGGTTTGGTAACGAATGCTTAATCTTGTTTTTCAATGAATCCACCCTCTACTTCCAAACAAATTATTTTATACTGTCACTAATTCCTGTATAAATATTGAAAGCTTGATAAAAAAATAAGTAATAAGTACAATTGTTCTTGTATTAGTCTATAAATGTATATAATATAGATTATAATTAATTATATTAAAATTAACAAGTTAATTGTTACTTTATAATATACGTAATAAATTCGAAAAGGTTTAACCATATTTGAAATTTAATAGTAGTCTATAACATCTAAATTATGAAGTCAGATCGGGTAGGAAATTAATTATGAATAACTTTAAGTATGTATTTTTTGATTTGGACGGAACGTTGATCGATACAGTTCCGCTTATTCTTGAATCTTTTAATTACACCTTTATGCACCATTTTGGCGAAACCAGGCCGGAAGAGGAAACTATCAGCTATATAGGAATGCCTCTGATAAATCACCTGAAATCAATTTATCCCGGAAAGGAAGAAGAACTGGCCAAAACCTACAGAGAATATAATGATAGAAAACACGACAACTATGTTGCGATTTTTTTGGGTATATATCACCTGATTAAAGCTCTTCATGAAAAAGGAATTGTAATGGGAGTTGTCACTTCAAAAAGGAGAGAACTTGCAGTTAGAGGACTTAAACTCTTTAACCTGATGGATTATTTTGCGTTTGTCAACGGTTCAGAGGCATCACAAAAGCATAAACCTGAAGGAGAGCCTCTTCTTAAAGCCATGGAGATAATAAATGCACAAAATAAAGAAGAGGTCTTGTATGTGGGTGACAGTCCTTTGGATATTCTTTGTGCTAAAAATGCCGGTGTGAGAAGTGCAGCGGTAGCATGGACCTACAGTCCAAGAAGTGATCTGGAAAAAGTGGAGCCTGACATTTTTCTTGAAGAGCCGTTGGACCTGCTCAGATACATTTAGGAAATAAAAAGACCAGGTTTTGAAAAAGCATATATACACAGCAAAATGCAAATACTTTATCTAAAGATAGGACTACAAAACAGGAGTGATTTTATTGTCCAGAACTATCGTTGCTATTTTTGATGTGTATGGCAATGCTGAAAAAGCGGCATATGAAGTCAGGGATAAGGGTCTGAGAACGGATAACATCTCAATTATTGTTAAGGATAACGGAAATAGAGGGTATTTAAGATCAAATAATAACGGTCAAATATACGCTGCAGGTTATGCCGCCTATCCTTTCAGACTGACCAGACGGGAAAAAATATCGGATGGAATAATTACCGGTGGTATATTTGGAGGAGTAACAGGCATAGTATTGGGTGCAGTAAGCATGTTTGTGCCCCGTTTGGGATTGGTGGCGGCAAGCGGGCCTGTTACCGGCCTTTTTGCAGGTTTCGTCCTGGGTGGGATAATAGGGGTTATAACCGACATGAGGGTACCCAAAAGAAAAAAGGAGGAATATCACAAGCTGGTGTCGGACGGCAATGCTATTTTCAGCATGAAAGTTGACGAGGAACGGATGGACACAATTATAGAGATAGTAAAAGAAAATGGGGCCTTATCGGTTGAAAAATATTAATAACGGCTGATTTGACTTATAAAAAAATTTTTGCCATATAGTATTCATCAACATATTTCCCATCTACAATCAGTGACTTTTCTTTCAAGCCTTCGATCTTAAAGCCCATTTTTTTATATAAGCCTATGGCAGCTTCATTATGAGTCATTACCGTAAGTTCCAATCTTGTAATACCATTTTTCAGCGTCCAATCTGTTAATTCTTCAAACAGTTTCGTACCGGTTTTTTTCCCTCTGTAACTCTTCAAAAGGCCAATAACTACGTAGGCACTGTGTTTTATTTTATTTGCAAAGCCTCTTTCGGCAGTCAGAAAGCCAATCAGATCATCATTTTCTTCAGCTACCAGCATCAACGAATTCGATGAATATAAACTTTCAATTGCAGACTTCATTTCTGCAGCAGAAGTTTTTCTTTCACCGGGTTCATACATCATGTCCTTTGTTTCATTGTCCAACTGTTTAAGCATATATAAAAATCTTTCCGCGTCTTTTATCTCAATTTTTCTTATTATCATACATATGGCCCCCACAAGAAATTAGCTCCAAAAGTTATGAATTCCTATTCTCTTAAAAATGAAAGAATTGCTTTCTCTTATTATATATCATCTGTTAAACCCTGAAAATAATATATAAATCAGTTTATTTTAAAAAAACAGTAGCAAGAATATTTCCATATACGTATAAATAGTATAGTAATGGGTCAATCCTTTATATACCAGTAAAAATGGAAGGAGACGCTTATGGAAGTTTCATTGAACAAGCAGCTGAATAAAGTGGTTGGCACCATAGACGAAAAAATGCTGGATGCTGAGAGGACTAATATATTATTTGAAATAAACAGAGTAAAATGTGAATTGCAGGATGCATATAATAATTTTGATTTTGTCCAGGATTCGCTGATGGTTGATTTTTATACATATCAAATAAAGGCTTACGAAGCAAAGTTTGAATATCTGATAAAAAGAGCCAAAGCGATGGGGATATGCTATAAATAGTTTACAATGGTTTGATTGATATATGAATACTATAAAAAGGATTTTGTCTTGTTACACAGATGAAGTCCTTTTTTGGTTTAACAGGCATATTTTGTCCACTTTAAAAATACATATTAGTAAGCCAATTAACATATGAGGTGCAAGGCAGGGACTTTACCGTTTTATTAATAGTATGCGTGCAATGTACGCGTAATGGGGATAAGGGGATAGGATAAAATGAATATTATAAATATCCTGAAAAAAATTATGCTCAACACAATATTAGGTGCTGTGTTGCTGGCAATCATAAATTTTGCCGGCATATACTTTAATTTCAATATAGCTTTAAATATTTATTCGGCATTAATAATCGGCATACTTGGTGTCCCGGGACTGATTCTTCTGATTTTTTTAAAATACATGATATAAGTTGTAATTTTCTAGTCTGAATTACACTCAAATTTTATTATCTTAAAAAACTTATATCCATGCAGTAATGCAAAAGAGGTATAAGTTTTTTGCATATATGGAAAAGTTGGGATACTGCTGGTACACTAAAGAACAATATGATTTTCAAAAATTATAGAATTATACTGCTTTATACTTTAGATTGCTTGACAGAAAATTATCAAAAATATATATTCTATATATTAACTAATTTATTTTTGGAATAGATTTTTATCAAAATTGATTAAAGAGGAGGGTTTGCCAAATGGGCAAGGTTGTTGAAATCAGATGGCACGGACGTGGTGGTCAAGGCGCAAAGACAGCATCATTATTGCTTGCGGATGCAGCGTTCAATACCGGTAAATACATTCAGGGTTTTCCTGAATACGGCCCTGAAAGAATGGGTGCTCCAATCACAGCTTATAACAGAATAAGCGATGATAAGCTTACAATTCACTGTAACATTTATGAACCAGATTATGTTGTAGTAGTAGATGATACTCTGCTTACAGCTGTAGATGTTACTTCGGGATTAAAGGAATCGGGAGCTTTAATAATCAATACTACTAAAACTCCGGAAGAAATCAAACCATTATTGAAGGGGTACAAGGGTAAAGTTTGTACAGTAGATGCAAGAACCATATCTATTGAAACTTTAGGCAAGTACTTCCCTAACACTCCAATGCTAGGTGCAGTTGTAAAAGTAAGCGGAGTAATGGGTGAAAAAGAATTCCTTGATGACATGGTTGGTTCCTTCAAACATAAATTTGCTAAGAAACCGGAAGTTATAGAACCAAATATTAAAGCTATTGAAAGAGCTATGCAGGAGGTGAAAGGGCTATGAGTTGTAACAAAGAATTAAAAACAGTTTCTCCTGACGTTAACTGGAAAGATATAACCAAAGGCGGAAATATTCCCTGGGCTGGTAATGCCGAGCTTTTTAAAACCGGTGACTGGCGTTCAATGAAGCCGATCTGGTTGGAGGACAAGTGTAAGCAATGTTTACTTTGCTACCCTGTTTGCCCTGATACTTCCATATTGGTTAATGCAGAAGGAAAAAGAGTAGAGTTTGATTATGATCACTGCAAAGGTTGTGGCGTTTGTGTAAAGGTTTGTCCTTTCAAGGCTATCGACTTTGTAGAAGAAAAGTAAGGAGGGAAAATTCAAAATGGCTATTAGAGAAAGATTAAGTGGTAACGAAGCCATGGCTGTTGCCATGAAGCAGATAAACCCGGATGTAGTTGCGGCTTTCCCAATAACTCCATCAACAGAAGTTCCCCAATACTTCTCAACATTTGTTGCAAACGGTCAGGTTGATACCGAGTTTGTACCTGTTGAGTCAGAGCACAGTGCCATGTCAGCATGTATAGGTGCACAGGCAGCAGGAGGAAGAGCTATGACAGCTACTTCTGCAAACGGACTTGCTCTTATGTGGGAATGTTTATATATAGCTGCATGCTCAAGACTTCCAATCGTTTTAGCATGTGTTAACAGAACTCTTTCAGGACCTTTGAACATACATAACGATCACAGTGATTCAATGGGTGCAAGAGATTCAGGCTGGATACAGATTTATTCAGAAAACTGCCAGGAAGCATATGATAATATGTTAATGGCCAATAAAATAGGTGAACACCCCGACGTTCTTCTTCCAGTTATGGTTTGCCAGGATGGATTTATCACTTCTCATGCTATAGAAAACCTCGACCTCGTTGAAGATGAAAAAGTTAAGGCTTTTGTTGGAGAGTACAAGCCTGAAGAATATCTCTTAAATAGTGAAAACCCAATAGCAGTTGGTCCTCTGGATCATTTTACTCATTGCTTCGAACATAAGAGACAGCAGGCAGAAGCTATGGCTAATGCTAAGAAAGTTGTTCTTGAAGTATCAGCTGAATTTGCAAAACTCACAGGCAGAAGCTATGGCCTGTTTGATGAATACAATGCGGAAGGTGCAGAAGCTTGTGTGGTAGTTTTGAACTCCACAGCAGGAACTGCAAAATTCGTTGCAGACCAATACAAGGCTCAGGGCAAGAAGGTTGCCGTATTGAAACCCAGATTGTTCAGACCTTTCCCTGTTGATGAAATAGCTGAAGTTTTGGCCAAATACAAGGCTATTGCCATAATGGACAAGGCTGAAAGCTTTAATGCTGCAGGCGGCCCATTATTCACTGATGTTACCAGTGCATTGTACGCTAAGGGCGTATTTGGACCTAAGGTAATAAACTATATCTATGGTCTTGGTGGAAGAGACGTTAAGACTGACGATATCGAAGTTGTATTTAATAAAACATTGGAAATTGCCGCTACAGGTAAAGTTGATTCAGTTTACAACTACCTCGGCGTAAGAGAATAGGAGGTGCGATGATGGCTTACAATTTAAAGGAAGTTGCTAAGAAGCCTGAAAGGCTTACTGGCGGACATAGAATGTGTGCCGGATGCGGAGCTCCGGTCGTAGTTAGACAAATATTAAGAGCTTTAAAGCCTGAAGATCACGCAGTTATTGGTTCGGCTACCGGATGTTTGGAGGTTTCTACTTTCCTTTATCCATATACTGCATGGAAAGATTCCTTTATTCACAATGCATTTGAAAACTCAGCTGCAAATATATCAGGAGCTGAAGCTGCTTATGTTGCTATGAAAAAAAGAGGAAAAGTAAAGGGTGAAACCAAGTTTATCGCTTTTGGCGGTGACGGCGGAACTTACGATATAGGTCTCCAATCTCTTTCCGGTGCTATGGAAAGAGGTCATGACATGGTTTATGTTTGCTATGATAACGGAGCATACATGAACACCGGTATACAAAGATCATCAGCTACTCCTAAGTATGCTGATACTACCACTTCACCTGCTGGTAAGGTTATTCCTGGTAAGCTGCAGTGGAGAAAAGATTTGACAGGTATTATGGCTAGCCATAACCTCCCATATGTGTGTCAGACAGCTGCTATCGGCAATATGAAAGACCTCTACGAAAAGTCGGAAAAGGCTCTTTACACAAAGGGTGCCGCATTCATGAACGTATTGGCTCCATGTCCAAGAGGCTGGATCTACAATACTCCTGATTTGATGGAATTGAACAAGCTCGCTGTTGAAACTTGCTTTTGGCCATTGTATGAAATAATCGACGGTAAATATATCGTTAACTACAAGCCAAAGAATAAGCTTCCGGTTGTCGATTTCTTAAAGAAACAGGGAAGATTCAAGCACTTGTTTAAAGCTGGAAATGAATACATGATCGAAGAAATCCAGGCGGAAGTTGACAAGAGATGGGCAGAACTCTTAAGACTTGCCGGAGAAGCCTGATAAGAATTTTTAGCTTAACTAAAAGTTTACGCAAAAAAAGATGCATCGGAAGATGCATCTTTTTTTATGTGGTAATTTGTATTTTGTATACATTATTCCGAGTGCAATCTTTACAAGCCAACGAAAAAGTGATAAAATTAGGGTTTGAATGGTACTATTACTTATCAAAAAGGGGGCAATAAATATGTCAAGACATAAACAATCGATGGACGGTAACACCGCTGCTGCACATGTAGCTTACGCATTTACTGATGTTGCTGCCATTTATCCAATTACACCTTCAAGTCCAATGGCCGATTCTGTTGACCAGTGGTCCGCTGCCGGTAGGGAAAATATTTTCGGTAATCAGGTTAAAGTTGTCGAACTGCAATCTGAAGCAGGTGCTGCAGGAACTGTTCACGGTTCATTGGCGGCAGGTGCTCTAACTACAACATTTACAGCTTCACAGGGTCTTCTTCTGATGATTCCTAACATGTACAAAATCGCTGGTGAATTGCTTCCCAGTGTATTTCACGTGTCTGCACGTACAGTTGCTACACATGCATTGAACATATTTGGAGACCATAGTGACGTGTATGCATGCCGCCAGACAGGTTTTGCCATGCTAGCCGAATCAAACCCGCAGGAAGTAATGGATTTAAGTGCGGTTGCACATCTTTCAACCATTGAAGGAAAAGTTCCTTTCATCAACTTCTTTGACGGTTTCCGTACATCTCATGAAGTTCAAAAAATTGAAACCTGGGATTATGCAGATTTGAAAGAAATGTGCAATATGGATGCAATAAAAGCTTTCCAGGATCATGCGTTAAATCCGGAGCATCCTTCTATGAGGGGTTCACATGAAAATGGAGATATATTCTTCCAGCACCGTGAAGCATGTAATACCACATATGATAAATTGCCGGCTGTAATTGAAAAATATATGGCTAAGGTTAATGAAAAACTTGGTACAAATTATGATTTGTTTAACTATTACGGAGCTCCTGATGCTGACCGTGTTATAGTAGCTATGGGTTCTTTTTGTGATGTAGCCGAAGAAGTTGTAGACTATCTAACAGCAGCAGGTGAGAAAGTCGGACTTATAAAGGTTCGTTTATACCGTCCATGGGTTTCCGGCAGCCTTCTCAAGGTGCTGCCCAAAACAGTTAAGAAAGTTGCTGTTCTAGACCGTTCTAAAGAACCGGGAGCATTGGGGGATCCATTATATCTTGATGTTGCAACAACTCTTCGTGAAGCCGGACTTAACGACATAGTGGTAACAAACGGACGTTATGGACTTGGGTCAAAGGATACTCCTCCTTCATCAGTCTTTTCTGTATATACAGAACTTAAGAAAGATGCTCCTAAGACTCGTTTCACAATAGGTATTGTAGATGATGTTACTTATTTAAGTCTGCCGGAAGTTAAACCAGCTCCTATTACAGCAGCTTCAGGTACTGTGGAATGCAAGTTCTGGGGTCTTGGCGGAGACGGTACTGTTGGTGCTAACAAGAACTCTACAAAAATTATCGGTGATCATACAGAAAAATATATTCAGGCGTATTTCCAATATGACTCAAAGAAAACAGGTGGTGTAACAATTTCTCACCTCAGATTTGGTGACAAGCCAATAAAGAGTCCGTATTACATTAATCAGGCCGATTTTGTCGCATGCCATAATCCATCTTATATTGTTAAAGGATTCAAGATGGTTCAGGATGTTAAGCCAGGCGGTATATTCATGATCAACTGCCAATGGTCTGATGAAGAATTATCTACAAAATTAAACGCTGCTGCCAAGAAATATATTGCAGATAACAAAATTCAGCTATATACAATAAATGCTATTGATAAGGCAGCTGAAATTGGAATGGGCAAACGTACCAATACAATTCTTCAATCAGCTTTCTTTAAATTAGCAAATGTTATGCCAATTGGTACCGCTATTGACTTCATGAAGTCGGCAGCAAAAAAATCATATGGCAAAAAAGGCGATGCAATTGTTGAGATGAACTACAAAGCAATTGATGTTGGTGTAGATGCACTTCACAAAGTTGAGGTTCCTGCTTCATGGTCCAAGCCGGAGGCTGATGCAGCTGCTCCAGAACTCACAGGTCGTCCTGAATTAGTTAAGATGGTTAAGGAACTGCTTAACCCAATTGCAATAATGGATGGAGACAGCCTTCCTGTATCTGCATTTGCACATAACGCAGACGGTCAGTTTGAAATGGGTGCTTCCGCGTATGAGAAGCGCGGTACCGCCGTATTGGTTCCGGAATGGGATGCAAGCTTATGTCTCCAATGTAACAGTTGTGCATTTGTGTGCTCACATGCAACTATACGTCCATTTATGCTGAGCGAAGATGAAGTAAAAGCAGCACCTTCCAACATAAAGCTGGCTGATACCAAGCCAAAGGCCGGTGAGTACAAGTTTACTATGAGCGTATCCCCTCTGGACTGTATGGGTTGTGGAGAATGTATTACCGTATGTCCGGTTAAGGAAAAGGCTATTAAGATGGTTCCTCAGGAATCACAGACTGAAGAACAGCCAGTATTCGATTATCTGGTTGCCAATGTTGGCAAGAAGCCTGGAATGCCGGCTGATACTACCGTTAAAGGTTCTCAGTTCAATCAGCCGCTACTTGAATTCTCAGGAAGCTGTGCAGGATGTGCCGAAACATCATATGCCCGTTTGCTTACTCAGCTATTTGGGGAGCAAATGTATATTTCAAATGCTACAGGGTGTTCTTCTATCTGGGGTGGTCCTGCTGCGACCAGCCCGTACACAGTAAATAAGGATTCAAAAATGGGTCCTGCATGGGCTAACTCGTTGTTTGAAGATAATGCAGAGCATGGATTCGGTATGCATCTTGGACAGAAGGTTATCCGTGAACAGGTAATAGGAAAGCTTGAAAAGCTTGCTGCATCAGATAAGACACCTTCAGAACTTAAGGCTGCTATCGGCAAATTTATAGAAACAAAAGACAGCACAAGAGAAAATACGGCTGTTTCCAAATTGTTAATTACTGAGCTTGAGAAAGCAGCAACTGAAGGCTGTGAGCTTTCTAAAGAGGTTCTTGAAAAGAAGCAGTATCTCGCTAAGAAATCCGTGTGGATACTCGGTGGTGACGGATGGGCATACGATATCGGATTTGGTGGACTTGATCATGTGCTTGCATCCGGAGAAAATGTAAATGTAATGGTATTCGATACAGAAATGTATTCTAACACAGGAGGGCAGTTATCCAAGGCTTCAAACATAGGTGAGGTTTGCCAGTTTGCAGCAGCAGGTAAGGATATCGGTAAGAAGAGCCTTGCTGAAATCGCTATGAGCTATGGTTACGTATATGTGGCACAGATTGCTCTGGGTGCAAATCCGAATCAAACTATCAAGGTTATTGCTGAAGCAGAAGCCTATAACGGACCATCACTAATTATTGGTTATGCTCCTTGTGAACTTCATGGAGTTAAAGGCGGTATGAATCATTGTCAGGACGAAATGAAGAAGGCTGTAGCTTCCGGCTACTGGAATCTCTTCTCCTTCAATCCTGCTCTTAAGGCCGAAGGAAAGAATCCGTTTACATTAACATCTAAGCCTGGCGATGGAACATATCAGGAATTTCTGAATAACGAAACCCGTTATACTCGCCTGTCCCGTGCATTCCCGGATCGTGCCGAAAAACTGTTTAAAGAGTCTGAGGAGGCTGCGCAGGAGCGTTATGACCATTTGTTAAGGCTGGTAGAGCTTTATAAATAAATTATAGAATTAGCTTGAAGTTAATACTTGTATGAAATAGGAGAACCGCCGTACTTTACCTTAAAATACGGCGGTTTTTTTATTTTATATATGTACCCTCTATTAACAATGGACAAAACGTTTTTGAACGGTAAATTTGCCATGCGACTGCGTTGAAGGCGCTTGCAAGACAAAAGCCTCTGCGCGTCTTTGCCTTGTCGCAAGCCAAATTCTCTCGCTCAAAAATCACCGACCTTACGCCGGCCGAGATATTTTGGCAATTTTCGAGGAGGATAGACGCAGCCTTGCTGACGCAAGGCAAGGCTGATAACAAAGAAAAGTGGCAAAATAGCCTACGTGAGGCGTGTTGTACATTATCAATAGAGGGTATATAGCAAATTATAAAAGTACTGAATAGTATCCTGTCTTCTGCCTTCAAACTACTGATATGGTGTACTATATTCTGATTTTTCCTCATATAATGATAATATCGAAATACTGATATTATCGTTATGTTACTGTGGGAAATATGAGAGTTAAAATTACCATCTGTGACCGCAATTGATACTCGTGGAGGCCTTTATGCATGAATTAGAAAGGGAACTGCAGGAAAATTACGATATTAAGATAAATAGTATAAGTAATTTCAGAGATATGTTTATTGCTAACACCGATAACGGCAGGAGATTGATTAAAATAACCGGTCTCAAACCCGACAGGGTCAATTTTATTGCAGAGGTAAAAGAGCATTTATACCAAAACGGTTTTTGCAATATAGACAGAAACATAAGTACAAATTCGGGCAAGTCTTGTATAACCTACAATGACCAGACAATATATATGTGCAAGTATGTCGAAGGCCGTGAATCAAATCTGGATAACAGGGAAGAAAGCATTAAGTGTGCCAGGCTTCTGGCTAAAATGCACAGGGCCTCAATTGGCTTCAAGTGTTCTGAAAACAGCAGTCCCAGAAATGAACTGGGAAGATTGCCGTCCAGTTACAGGAAACGGCTGGACGAGATAAAAAAGCTCAAAAAGAATGCTGTAAAAGGAAAGATGAAGTTCGACAATCTGATGTGCAAACATGTAGATTATTTCTACGAGCTTGGAGAAAGAGCCCTGAACCTGCTGGATACTTCAGACTACTATGAGCTGGTAGAAGATGCTGAGAAAAATAAAAATATATCACACCACGATTTTAACCATCACAACATCTTTGTACAAAATAATGATCTGTATCTTATAAATTTTGAATATTGCTGCTATGATTTAAAGGTTTACGATCTGGTAAACCTGTTGAGAAGAAAAATGAGAAAATGCCAGTGGGATATTGATGAGGCAGCATTAATAATTAATGAATACAGTAAAATTGAGTCAATTTCCGAAAGCGAACTGGATTTGATGAAATTAATGCTTATGTTTCCTCAAAAGTTCTGGAGGGTTATAAATAAGTATTATAACAGCCGGAAAAGCTGGTCGGAGCAAAATTACATAAGCAGGCTTGAAGAGGTTATTGACGAAGTAAAATATCTAAAGGAGTTTATAGATAAGTTCGGTGCACTTTGATACAGGTTGAGCATCCCAAGCAAAATGTATATCCATTACCGGATGAGCTGAAAGGAAAAATATTCGATAAAAACGGAAAAGGTTTAGAAGCAATAACAGAAGAAGATCGGGGAGAATTGTATACTGCTGACAGAGAAAAAATTGTTGATTTTTCAAATGGTCAGGTAATTACAGAAGAGGAAAAAGCCAGGATGGGTCTGGAAGGAAAGCTGGTAGTCAGGGATTCCGAAAAACTGAATGAATATACTTGCTTTAAAGTAATTCTGCCTGGCTATTTACCCGCCGGTTACAAATTTGAGAGGGCTGAATTCTATAAAGATAATGAGGGTAACGTAAGCCGGAAAAAATATGTTGATTTGATTTTTACAAACGAGACAACCGGAAAACATATCTTCATGCAGCAAAGATTTTCTGATAAAGAAACGGCATATGAATTTTCAACTGAGGATGTTATAGAGAAGATTAAAATTAATGGTGTTGATGCTGTTATAACCGGTGGAAGCTCGATGAATTGGGAGTATAATGAAGTGCTTTATAATCTGTCGGGAAAAGGAGCTTTCGATAAACGTGAGTTAATAAAGCTGGCAGAGTCCATTAAGTAAATTAAAGCGGATAAGAAGAAATAGGGAGCTGACATATCGGCTCCCTATTTAACTGTCAGTTATTAAAACAACCCCGTAATAACACCATTTTCGTCAATATCAATCTTTTCTGCTGCAGGCACTTTTGGAAGCCCCGGCATAGTCATAATATCACCTGTGAGAGCCACTATAAAGCCGGCGCCAGCTGAAATCCTGACTTCCCGGACTGTAACGTCAAAGCCGGTAGGTCTGCCCAGCAAAGCAGGATTGTCGGATAGTGAGTACTGGGTTTTTGCCATGCATATGGGCATTTTGTCCAAACCCATTTCTTCAATTTTAGAAATGGATTTTTCAGCGGCAGCAGTATAAATCACCGTATTTCCTCCGTAGATTTTTGTTACTATGGCTTTGATTTTCTCCTTTATAGGAAGAGCGGCATCATATATGGGAGCAAAGCGGGCTTCGGTGCTGTCGGTCAGTTCGACCAGCTTTTCGGCAAGTTCTGTGCCGCCGTCGCCGCCCTTCAGGAAGACATCGGAGAAGGCAACCTTTACACCAAGGGCGGTACACCTGTCGCGCACCAGCCGTATTTCAGCATCGGTATCGGTATCAAAATGGTTTATTGCTACCAGTACAGGTACGCCAAACTGCTTTAGGTTTTCTATATGTTTTTCTACGTTGGCAAAGCCAAGAGAAAGGGCCGGAATATTTTCATCCTTGAGATATTCTTTTTTTATGCCTCCGTTGTATTTAAGAGCTCTTATGGTAGCGACCAGAACAACTGCATCAGGTTTTAAGCCTGCAAAGCGGCATTTGATATCAAAGAATTTTTCGGCCCCCAGATCAGCACCGAAACCGGCCTCGGTTATGACGTAATCAGCCAGTTTCAAAGCAAGTCTTGTAGCTGTAACGCTGTTACAGCCATGGGCGATATTTGCAAAAGGTCCTCCGTGCATTATGGCGGGAGTACCCTCAAGAGTCTGAACCAGATTTGGCTTGATGGCGTCCTTCAATAAAAGCGTCATAGCGCCTTCAACTTTGAGATCCCGGGCAGTAACAGGCTGGCCGTCATAATTATAGCCGATAATAACTCTTCCCAGGCGCTTCTTCAGGTCGGTTATGTCGGACGCCAGACAGAGTATTGCCATTATTTCAGAGGCAACGGTGATATTAAAGCCGTCTTCTCTGGGAACGCCGTTCATTTTGCCTCCAAGACCCACGATAACATTTCTTAATGCCCTGTCATTCATATCCATGCAGCGTTTCCATACGATCTGCCTTGAATCAATGTTTAAGGCGTTGCCCTGCTGCAGGTGGTTATCAATAGCAGCTGACAGGATATTGTTTGCAGCAGTTATGGCGTGCATATCGCCGGTAAAGTGGAGATTTATATCCTCCATGGGAACAACCTGAGCATAACCCCCTCCTGCCGCTCCGCCCTTAATGCCCATGACGGGACCAAGAGATGGTTCTCTCAGTGCAATAACCGCATTCTTTCCTATTTTGGACATAGCCTGTCCAAGTCCTACGGTAGTGGTAGTTTTTCCCTCTCCTGCCGGAGTCGGATTTATGGCTGTCACAAGCACTAATTTACCGTCTTTGTTACTTTTAATCTTGTCCCATAAGCCTTCAGAAAGTTTGGCCTTATAGTTTCCGTAATATTCAAGGTCTTCCCCTGATATTCCAAGCTTTTCGGCTATTTTTCCAATGTGGAGCATTTTACAGTTCTGGGCAATTTGAATATCTGTAAGCAATGTCTTTCTCCTTCCTGAACATCAAATCAAATTTAATATATTTAAAAAATTATAGGTTATACCATGCAGGTCTGAATAAAATTAAACTGAAATTACGAAAATTTACTGTATAATTTTGATTATACAACATCATATTCCAAAGTTCAAAAAAAATTCAAGGCATAAAGGAAAATACCTGAGAAAGAGTACAACAGGAAATGCAATATACTTTAAAAATCACCAACACTCAAATAAACGCATAAAATATAATATAATAATATAAAAATTTTTGAATTTTTTGGTTACATACAAACATAATAATTAATTCAAAAGTTGGCATAATAAACTATGAGGGGAAGGCAATTTATGCAGCAAATTGAAATAGGTAGCCTGGTATATAGAAAATCCTACCAGAAGGATGTTCTTTTCAAAGTATCTGATATAAGATATGTTAACGGAAAGAAAGTCATTATTTTAAAGGGTGTAGATGTCAGGTTAATTGCGGACGCAGAAGAGGAAGATCTTGATATAAAGCAATAGGACAAGAACTGGAAATACCTGATTACTTAAACTTCCAATTGAGAGATCTCTTGAAATTATTTGAGGTTTCCTGGAAATAATTAATGCTAAATTAAACCAAAACCCCTTGTTTTTGGGTAATATAGGCGGTAAAACTCAAAAAAATGCTTGACATAGATGCGATACGCTTGTATAATAGAATATTTTTGACAAGCAAGTTCATTTATGCTATAATTAATTAAACTGATGATGAGGTGATAGCATGATAGATCGAGGTGAACTCTTTCAGATAAAGAGGGACATTGAGGGTTGTATTGGTGAAAAAGTACAGCTCAGGGCAAACAAGGGCCGCAAAAAATCTTTTATAAGAGAAGGTGTTCTTGAAAATACTTATCCAAGTATTTTTGTAGTTAAATTCGAGAACGAGTACGATAATACCAGAAGGGTTTCATATAGCTACACTGATATACTGACAAAGGCAGTTGAATTGGTTGTATATAAGGATGACAAAAAAATCCAGGTATGCTAGACTTGTTTATTTAACCTCTCTTTGGACAGTTGACAACGCTTTCTGAGAAAACTTAATAATATAATTAAACCCTGACTTTTATATGGGTTTGCAAAAAAGGTCATTTTAATAATGACTTTTTTGTTTTTTAGCACAATATTCTGCATATTGGGTGCATAATTTGGAGTGCATTTTTCAGAGGACAAGGCGGAGGAAGAAGGAAAATCGCCCAAAGGATGCTCTGAATATACAGAATATTGTACTTGGGAAACAGGGAGACTTGAGAAAAATAAGTCTCTTTTTTTACGCATATTTCCACCGGGATACTAATATATATTACATAGCAGAATTATTGATTAGCAGGTTTTCGCCTTGATAATTAAAGATGTATTAATTCAAATAAGGGGAGGATGGAGAAATGTCTCTGGAATTAGTTAAAGAGGCCTTTAAGGTGAATAATTTATTAGGTGAGGATACAATTCAGACAGTTATCGAAAATGATATAATAGTCCCGGATACAAAACCGGACATTGCCAGAGTGCTTCTTCTAGACGGGGATATTTTCGTTACTGGCTGTGATACTGGAACAGACAGGGCAGTCACCTCAGGCTGTATCGTATGTAAAATCCTATATGTTGCGGATGATGAAGCGAGGAGCGTTAAAAGTATCATATCAAATATACCGTTTTCCTACACTCTTGATATACCCGGTGTCAGGGGCGGCATGAAATGCAGAACAAAAGGCATTTTGGAACATATGGACTATAATCTTCTGAATGGAAGAAAAATAAATGTAAAAGCTATACTGTCCCTGAACTGCAGAGCTCAGGAGGAGATTGAAAGGGAATACTGCTCAGGTGTAGCCGGACTGGAGGATGTCCAGGTTCTCAAGGATAATGTCATGCTGAATTCATTTCTGGGCAGCAACAAGGTTAACTATGTAATCAAGGAGGACCTTGATTTGCCGTCCAGCAAACCCACAATCGGAGAAGTTCTGAGCAATGATGTAAAAATAACGGGTAAGGATTTCAAGATAGCTGACGGCAGAGTCATAGTCAAGGGTGACATAGCTATTTCCACACTATATGTAGCTGATGATGAGTCAAGAAGTATGCAGTACATGGAGAATGAAGTAGCATTTACTCAGTTTGTTGAACTTGATGGTGTAGATGATGATACCCTGGTGGATGTGGATTATGATTTGATAGATTATAAAGTTGACGCTGCAGAGGATGCTGATGGAGAACTCAGAAGCTTGAGAGCCGAAGTTAATTTAAACATATATGTGGAAGGTACCAGCAATAGAGAGGCAGAAATACTTGCAGATGCATACAGCCCGAAATTGAGGATTTCCCTGGAAAAGAGCAGCATCGAACTGGACGAAATATTTGCGGAAAACAGAAGCCAGATTACAATCCGGGATGTTGTTGATTTAAATGACTTCTCGCCGGAAGTGTCTGAAATATTCAATGTTATATCCAAATATAATACTGCCGATATGAGACTTGAAGAGGATAGAGTGATGATTGAAGGGTCGGTACAAAATAATCTGCTTTATCTGGCCAACAGCGAGGATCAGCCCATATTCTGTTTCAAGAAGGATATTCCTTTCAAGCATGAGATAGAAATAAAGGGAGTAAACAGAGACATGAAGCCCAATGTATCCCTGGAAATGGAGCATTGCAACTACAGTATGGTTTCCTCCGATCAGGTGGAGATAAGGGTAGTATTAGGGGTAAATACTAAAGTGGAGGCCAAGAAGAAGGTCCCGGTCATATTTAAAGCCAACGAAGGGCAAATAGATGAAAAGAAAATGCAGGCAATGCCCAGTGTAATAATATATATTACACAGCCGGGGGACAGTTTGTGGAAAATTGCAAAGAAATACGGAACAACTGTGGATATTTTAATGAAAATCAACAACTTCCAGGAAAGAGATGTTTTAATGGTAGGCCAGCAGATTCTTGTTCTTAAGAAGGCAATATAAGCATAAAAATATAGAACATATCCATAAATATTTACCTTAACAGGTTTCCGATTATTTCGGAAACCTGTCTTTATGTTAAGAAAAATTGGGGTGTTAATCAATGGATGCAAACTGGTAAGCAGCTTTGAAAAAATAGAAAGAATCTGGATTATTGACATAAACATACTGAATTAGTAAACTGGATAAATAGTAATGCTGCTTGCGCATTATTATATTCAGATTATGCTTTATTAGATTTCTAAGATTCTAAGATATATTTAATTTTATAAAAATATATAATTATTTTGTGATAATTAGAAAGAGATGATACCATGCATCGTTTAATTACCATTGTTAGAAATCAATTATTCAGTATAAAACTTCAATCCATACAAACGAAAATATTCTTTTTATGCCTGATCATTGCTTTAAGCGTAATGGCGCTGTCGCTGCAGGTTGTTTATAGGTCTGCCTCAAAGGTGGTTGAGGAAAATGCGTATAATTACATTTATGAAAGTATGAAATATGCCGAATCCAATTTAAATATCATGGTACAGGATGCCATGAATATAAGTCTGGCTATAGCAACAAATAGCGATATCATTCTGGAAAATATTTTGAGCAACTCGCAAGCTGCTACCTATCAGGAATTCAGAGAAAAAAGACTGGTCCAAAACTATCTCTCAAGCTTTATGACAAATAAAAGCTATATTAATATGGCAGCAGTTATAACAACGGATGGACGCTGTTTTCAGTCCAGCGGGACTATGTTGTTGAAAGATGTCATTAACGAATCCTGGTTCAAGTCTTCTATTGGGAACTCATCAGTACAGATTTTTTATAATTCACCGGGAGATAAGCAAATTTTTGTTTGCCGGCCCATTAAATATAATCGAAAAGTTATAGCTTTGATAATTATTGAATTAAATTATGAGATATTGAAAAAGGTATATAACGTTGCACCATTGGAACAGGCGCAGATACTTACCCTCACGTCTGCAGGAAATGTTGTATTTACCAATAGCGAAAAGAATGAAATTGTAAATATAGCCAACACCCCTTTGGAAAAATCCATAAAGGAATATAAGCCTGAAAAGAGGTATTACATAATTGATGACGAAAAAAAGCTGATGGTGCTGTACCATTCGTCGATAAATCAATTAACCACCGTAGGAACCATTTCATATGACAAGCTGATAACCGAAGCCTTAAGTATAAGGAACATAATGTTTATAATTCTGATCATATGCCTCGTGCTGGCAGTTGTTTTTTCATGGTACTTTTCCCGGTTTCTTTGCAGGAATATTCAAAGCTTGAAAAATAATATGAATGAAATAAGAAGCGGTGATTTGAATGTCAGAGCCAGTATAATAAGTCAGGATGAAATTGGAGATATGGCATTGCATTTTAATCATATGATGGATGACATTCAGGGATTGATGACAGAAATAAAACAAAAGGAGAAGCAGAAGCGTGAAGCTGAATATATGGCGCTACAGTCTCAAATCCAGCCGCATTTTATTTATAATGCAATCAACAGTATAAAATATGTTGCCCATATGAGGAATGAAACAGAGATTGAGCAGGTTTCAATCGCGCTTGTGCAGCTTCTCAGAAGTGTTCTTGGAAACACCTCCGAATTTATACCATTATGGAAGGAATGCGAGTACATAAAAGACTATATTTGTATCCAGCAGTTTAAAGCAAGGACTGAATATTCGGTAGTATGGGATGTAGAGGAAGACTTGTGGGATATTCCTCTGCCCAAGCTTTTACTGCAGCCTATAGTGGAAAATGCCATAATTCATGGTATAGCGCATAAAAAGGATGGCCGTGTTGAAATACAGGTTTTTTCACAAGGCGGACAGATACATTTTAAGATTACCGATAACGGAAAGGGAATGGAACAGGAGGAGATAGACTTTTTATTGCAGGGAGAAAACGAGAAAACACATTTCCGTAACGTAGGGATTTCAAATGTGTTCGGGCGCATACAGTCAATTTACGGTGACGGTTATGGGGGAGAAATAACAAGCTTTCCAGGGGCGTTTACCTGTATTGAACTTCGGATACCGTTAACCGGTAAGGAGGAAATCTCACATGTTAAAGATTCTAATAGTTGATGATGAGGCAGTTTCACTTAAATATATCAGCAGCTTGATAGATTGGGAAAAAAACGGATATGAATTATGTGCCGCTTCAAGCAGTGCAAAAGAAGCTATGGAGGTTCTTGAACACCGGCATATAGATATTGTTCTTTTGGATGTATTTATGCCGGGTGAAACCGGTATTGACCTGTCACGTAAAATTGCACGCTTTTACCCTTCTGTTGCCATGGTAGCCATTAGCAGCTATGATGATTATGATTATGTACGTGAAATACTTAAAAATGGTGCACATGACTATATTTTAAAGCATCGTTTGAACTCGGAGGTTTTAGCTGGTGTACTATCAACAGTAGCAGAGAATCTGGGACACACCGCCGTTAAAAAAACATCAATTATGTTACGGCAGGAGGTGGAAAGGTGGCTATGCGGAGACCAGGCATGTCCATTTCCATCGGGAGGCAAATGGTTGACTGTAACCACTGCATATGTAGAATGGCCCCAGGAAATAACCGGAGATATGAAAATTACTGTAAGTGAAGGCATATTGAGAATCCTGGAATCCTGCACAGGTGAAAAACAAACAGCAACCGCCGTCTATCTGCCTTCAGACAGGTTTGTAATTTGCACGTTGTTTTCCAACACAGTTTCAATGGCTAAAATAAAAAATGAATTATTTATAAATACAGCGAAAAGCAAAAACAGTATCAAACTTGTTTACAATTTGGATTTAATGGCACAGGAATGCCCATTGACATCAACCAGAGAAAAGCTGCCCTTTTTGGAAGCAAAAACTGCAGAACAGCTGAAAAGTTTACATAATAATGGAAAAAGTAAAAAGGAATCCGGGATTTCGCTTACTCTTTCACAAAAAAAACAGATAGTTCTGGTATTGGAAGAACGTAATCCTGAATCTGCAGAAATCCTTATAAAGGATATTTACAACCGCATAAAAGAGGGTGATACAGCCTCCTATCTGCTGGTGACAAAGGAATTGATAGAAATTCTTAAGGCTGCCATGCAGGAATATCAAATAAATCTGGACTTTCTGCCAAGCGGAAATGCCTTATTTGAGTGGATACAAACCAAGACAATAGAAGAACTCGTTCTGCGGATTTCAGGAATGTATCGTCAGGTCATAAAGGAAGCGTCAAGCAAACATCAAAAATTTTCCGAACATGTACTTCGAGCAAATGAATATATCAATAATCATTATACATCAAACATCGGGTTAAAAGAGGTGGCTGATAATATAGGCATATCCCCAGCTTACTTGAGCCGTATATATAGCCAGGAAGCAGGAATGACCCTTACGGATTATCTGAATAAAATAAGAATAAATGCGGCAAAAGGTTATTTGCTCTCAGGTATTCAATTAAAGAAAGTGGCATTAAATTGCGGATTCAGCAGTTACAATTATTTCTTTAAAGTTTTCAAAGATGTTGAGGGAGTGACTCCACATGATTTTTTAAATTCCAATAACATAAAGTAAAAATTTTGGTGAAAGAAATAAAGATATTGGTGTATAACATTAATATTTGCCTCCTTATGGTTGTTATAATTAATGCAACAGTAGCGCTATTACATAGTTTTATTAAGGGGGAAGAATAATGAAACAAATTCAAAAAAAGTTATGCCTGCTTTTAGCGACAATAGTTCTGACAGGATCATTAGCCGCTTGCGGCAATTCAGCAAAACAGGAAACAGCTGATTCTACTGCCGCAGTTTCAACAGTAAATTCTTCCGGGGATACCGGTGTAAAAGCTGAAGGCTTTCCAATTGTGGATGAACCTATAACACTTTCGGTATTCGGACAGAGAGATCAGAATCAGATTGAATGGAAGAATATGCTGATTTTTCAGGAATATGAAAAGAAGACTAACATCAAATTGGATTATCAGGAAGTTCCTGCTCAGGGATATGCCGAAAAGAAAAGCCTTCTGTTTGCCTCAAATCAACTTCCGGATATATTTCTACGCGCTTTTTTAACTAAAGAAGATATGACGACATTTGGTACCTCCAGTCAGCAGCTTGTTGACCTTGGACAGTATATTGAAAAATATGCACCGAATATTAACTCGATTTTTAAAGAACACAATGCAATTTATAATTCTCAATTGGCGCCGGATGGAAAGATATATACCTTGCCGGAAATTAACCTGAGTGCTACAGGGCTTTTAGGGTTTAAACAGTGGATCAACAAGGATTGGCTGGACAAAGCGGGAATGAAGGCACCAACCACTTTGGAAGAGTTAAAAGCCGTGCTTATTGCATTCAGAGACAACGATCCGAACGGTAACGGCAAGAAGGACGAGATACCCATGGGAATACGCGAACCGTCATCTATATATGTGTTAGGCGGATCCTTCGGCCTGGATCATCAAATGTCAGATACTATAAATATTGAAAACGGAAAAATTCACTACTGGCTTACCGATGACCGCTTTAAGGAATATTTGCAATGGCTCAATGAGTTATATAAAGAAAAGCTGCTCTGGCAGGAGTATTACAAGAATGACCGTCCGGCATGGAGAAGCAATCTTGCAAATGCTTCATATGGTGTAATGTACATGCCTTATTCGGATGTGTTTATCAATGTAGAAAGCCAATTTACCGGACTTGATCCCATAAAAGGACCGCGCGGAGACCAGCTTATGGCTGATGTATCAACCGGTATCGGAGATCCGGGAGCCTTTGCTGTCAGCAACAGCTGCAAATATCCTGAAGCTGCGGTGAGATGGGTTGATTATTTCTACAGTGAAGAAGGTTCAATTTTCAGCAGATATGGAATAGAAGGGCAAACTTATCATAAGGATGAAGCCGGAAATCCGGTAATAAACGATGAAATTCTTAAAGCTCCGGAAGGATTTATGACAGCCCTCGGAAAAATATGCCTGACACCCGGAGGAGCAAATCCTGCATTGATAAGTGATAAAACAGACGGGATAGTTGCAAGCGCACTTACCAAAAAAATCGCCGCTGAGCAGGCCGGATATATGCCTGAAAAGGTATATGCCAAACCAATACTCAGTGTAGAGGATACCGAAAGAGTAAATACAATAAATCAGGATTTAGTTAAATATCGTGACGAAGCCGTAACAAAATTCATCATCGGTGAGTACGGTTTTGATAAATGGGATGTTTATTGTAATACGATTAATAAAATTGGAATGGGCGAGCTGGAACAAATCTATCAGAAGGCGTTTGACAAGCTGGAAAAATAATTTAGAAAAATGCGGCAGAAGAATACGCCAAAAATCTGCCGCATTTTTTAAACCTGCACCTTTGAAAGGAAGATATAAATGCCGACACAATCAAAGCAATTGTTTAAAACCTTACGTTCAAAATACGATTTATATATACTTTTTGCAATACCGTTTATATGGTACATAATTTTTAAATATGTACCCATCTATGGAATTCAGATAGCCTTTAAAAACTACAACCCGTCATTGGGGATTATGGACAGCCCATGGGCCGGAATGAAGTATTTTGAACAATTTTTCAATTCATACTATTTTAAGGATCTTATTGTAAATACCCTGAGTCTCAGCTTGTTTCAGATGGCGATTGGGTTTCCGATCCCAATAATCCTGGCACTTATGGTTAATGAAATAAGAAGCAGGCATTTTCAAAAAGTTATTCAGAATGTTACCTATATTCCTCATTTTCTATCAGTTGTAGTTGTCGTAAGTATGATAAATTTATTCTCAAATCCCGAATATGGAATCTTTAACAAACTTACCGGATTGTTCGGTATTCAGGCAGTGGATTTGGTTGCAAAAGCTGAACTTTTCCAGCCCCTGTATGTGTTTTCGACCGTATGGCAGGAAATGGGGTTTAATTCTATTATTTATATAGCCGCACTTTCTGCTATAGACCCTTCACTTTATGAAGCTGCTGTGATCGATGGGGCATCGCGTCTTCAAAAAATACTTCATATTTCAATACCATGTATTTTACCAACTATTATAATTTTATTTATCATGCGTATCGGCAATACAATGGAAATCGGCTTTGAAAAAGTGCTGCTGATGCAGAATCCCGTAAATATGTCCAATAGTGAGATTATAGCCACATTTATTTACAAGAACGGTATTCAAAAGGGTCAATTCAGTTATAGTGCCGCAGCAGGGCTTTTTAATTCCATGATAAACTTTTTACTTTTGATTGGTGCAAACTTTATTTCCCGTCGGGCAACTAAGACGAGCTTGTGGTAGGGGAGGAAAAGTGATGAAAATCAAACAGAATGCCAACGATTTTATATTTGATATATTTTTGAACATTATGGGTGCATTGATTATTTTAGTGGTGCTTTATCCCTTGATATTCGTGCTTTCGGCTTCCTTTTCCGACCCTGATATGGTATTGCACGGAAAAGTGGTATTATTCCCGAAAGGATTTACTCTTGAACCTTATAAGATGGTTTTTGATAATGATAAAATATGGAATGGATACCTGAATACACTCTTTTATACTGTAGCCGGTACTTTTATCAATATTGTACTGACTGTTGCGGCAGCATACCCGCTTAGCAGAAAAGACATGCCCGGGCGCAGGATTTTAACTATAGTCATAATATTTACCATGTATTTCAACGGAGGGCTTATACCAACATACCTCCTGGTACGTGATTTGGGTATGAATAATACAATTTGGGCGATATTGATACCCGGTGCCATATCTACCTATAATCTGATAGTGGCAAGAACCTTTTTTGAGTCAAGTATTCCGCATGAAATTTATGAATCCGCAATGCTTGACGGATGCTCAAATATCCGTATGCTCACAAGTATAGTATTGCCCCTGTCATCAGCCATCCTTGCAGTACTGGTGCTTTATTACGGGGTTGCTCATTGGAATTCCTATTTTCCTGCATTAGTCTATCTGCGGGATGAGAAATTGTTTCCTTTGCAGATTATTCTGAGAGATATCCTGTTACTTGGTCAAACTGAGCAAATGGGCACAAACGATGTGGGCATGGGAGAAAAAATTAAAATGGCGGAAGGTATAAAGTATTCTGTAATTGTCATTTCAAGTGTACCGGTTCTTTTGTTATATCCTTTTGCCCAGAAATATTTCGTAAAAGGTGTTATGATAGGAGCAGTGAAAGGTTAAAAAGGTTGAAAGAATTATATAAATGAGTGAAGGAGGTACCGAGCCCATGCCGTTTCTATCATTATGTTTTGTGCGAAATGCCGGGCATGGGCATAATTATGAGACCAAATATTATTATTGTAATGACAGATCAACAGCGGGCGGATTTACGTAAAGCCGCGGGTTACAGCCTGGATACAATGCCGTTTTTAGATAATTGGGCTAAAGCCGGTGTGGATTTCTCGTGTGCTTATACGGCAAATCCAACTTGCATGCCTGCACGGGTTAGTATGTTTACCGGCAGGTACCCCGAATCACATAAGGTCCGTACCAACCATAACAGGGTTGATGCGCTCTATACCGAAGATTTGCTTGATATACTGAAAAAACAGGGTTATAGCACTGCAATGTGCGGAAAAAACCACTCACATCGCACCTCTTCGGATTTTGATTTTTGGGAGGAAACCGGGCATCTGGGGCATGAAGGAAATCTTGAAAATAATGAGGAAGAAGAGGTCTTTGCAAATTTTTTGGATGCCACCCTCCATATGGAAGCTCATGTTCCGGCACCTGGAGGAGTGGAGGTACAGCATCCCTATCGCAATGTATCCTCGGCTTTTAAGTTCCTGGATCAACATGATAAAGAGAAACCGTTCTTTATGTGGCTGTCGTTTGCCGAACCGCATAATCCTTACCAGGTTCCCGAGCCTTATTTTGATATGTTCCGGCCTGAAAACCTGCCTGAACTCCAAACTTCAGTAAGGAATCTGCCCGATAAGGGTCATCGCTTTACCTGGATAAGAGAGGTTTGGGAGAAGGTACTGGGAGAAAATATTGAAGACAGAATTTTAAGGGCACGTTCAAATTATCATGGCATGCTGCGTTTAATTGATGATCAATTTAAACGCCTTGTCGAAGGTCTTAATACCCGGGGGTTATCAAATAATACCATTGTTATTTTTCTCTCGGATCACGGTGATTTTGCCGGTGAATACGGACTTATTCGTAAAGGTACTGATTTGCCGGAGGTTCTAACCCGTATACCAATGATATGGAATGGACCTGGAATTAGTGCACAGGGGAGATGTGACAACGTTTTCGTCAATATTGTAGATATTCTGCCGACAATTTGTGATTTGCTGGAGATTGATTGCCCGTTCGGGGTTCAGGGAAAAAGCATTCTCACCCTGCTGGCCAATAAAAATGTTCCAGAGGGTGAATTTGACACGGCATACGCTGAAAGTGGATTTTCAGGTCTTTATTGGACTGGGAAGGATGACATTGATCTTATAGCTGAAGGCGCCAGCCAGGACATGAAAACCTTTGATTGTCTGAATACATGGACACAGTGCGGTCAGGTCAGAATGCTGCGTAAAGGCCATCTAAAAATTCAGGTCGATATGTTGGGCAAGGGATATCTGTATAATTTAAAAGAGGATCCATTTGAGATCAACAATTTATGGGATGCTCCGGAATATGTTGAAATGAAAACCCAAATGCTCACAGAGCTCATAGCTGCCACCCTGAAGGCCTGCGATCCTCTGCCTGTTCCACATCATCGCTACCGTACAAAAATACATCCAAAAGGATATTGGAAGCAAGACTTTTTTTGTGATGATACAGGGGTAAGGAATCTTCCTCCGTTATCTGAATTGGCAAAATCATAAACCGCGATACCGGCTGTTTGATATTCAGCACATAGGGATTGCTGCACAATGAATAAATTTTATTCACCTGGGCAGCAGTTCCTTTTTTCCTGTCCTTATAATAGTAAAATGGGATGTCTCAAAACTGGAGAATTGTAAATAATGGAATACTGATAATAGTGCGCGAGTACAACTTTGATAAATGAGAAGCTCTATTATAATTTTCCACATATATTTCAATTGTGTTAGTTTTGCGGCACCCCTTTTTTGTAATCCTTAAAAATTAGAAATATAATCTGCAGAATTATAATATATGAAATAATACAATCCTTGAAAAAAACATATTGTATTCGCCGTAAGCCGTATGAATATTGATTCTTATTGATATTAAATTGTATTTTGTATATAATGTACCTAAACTAATAATTAAAGGAAGAGAATAGATGATTTCACTTAAAGCACATGCAAAAATCAATTTGTCGTTGGATGTTCTGGGTAAAAGAGATGATGGATATCATACCCTACAAATGATTATGCAGACAATACAATTACATGATACTATATCTATTCGTAAAATTCCAGCCGGAGTGGAAATAATGTGTGAAGCTCCCTATGTACCCAATAACAGCTCAAATATTGCCTGCAAAGCGGCAGAAGCAATGATTGACAAATATGACCTTAAAGCCGGTGTAAGAGTGGAGATCAGCAAGAGAATACCTGTGGCTGCCGGGCTTGCAGGGGGGAGCACCGATGCGGCAGCTGTACTGAAGGGTATCAATTCCCTGTTTGGACTGGGTATAGAACAGACCGAACTAATGGAGCTGGGTAAGACAATCGGAGCAGATGTCCCGTATTGTATTATGGGTGGTACGGCCCTGGCAGAAGGTATTGGAGAAAAACTTACGCCGCTGCCGGCCGCAGGAAATATACCGTTAGTGCTGGTAAAGCCCAGGATCGGGGTTTCTACCGCGTGGGTGTACAAAAACTTTAAATTGGAAAAAGTTAAGGAAAGACCGGACACGCAAATGCTTATTTCGGCTTTGGACTCAAGGAACACAAAAACCTTGGCCGCAAATATGAAAAACGTTCTGGAAAGCGTTACACGGGAGAAATATCCGGTTATTGATTCTATTAAGAGTGAGCTCATAAAACTCGGTGCTCTCGGCAGCATGATGAGCGGAAGCGGACCCACCGTATTCGGAATATTTGATGATGTAGAAAAAGCAGAATATGCGTTTAATAAAATAAAAAAAAGTAAACATGAGTGCATATTGACTCATACCGTTTAATAAGGAGGCAGCTATGGCAGGTAAACTATCAAAAATTAATTTAAACGATTATAAGCCGTTAAGGGAGGTTATATTTAATTCCTTAAGAGAAGCTATCATTATTGGGGAACTCCGTCCCGGAGAACGTTTAATGGAAGTACAGCTGGCTGAGAAAATGGGTGTCAGCAGGACTCCGGTCAGAGAGGCTATCAGAAAGCTGGAATTGGAAGGCCTGGTTGATATGATTCCAAGGAAAGGTGCCCATGTTGCAGAACTTTCAGTCAAGGATATAATGGATGTTCTTGAAGTACGTGCATCTCTTGATGGTCTGGCTACGGCTCTGGCGGCTGAAAGAATTACCGATGACGAATTGAAGGAACTGAAACATATAAATATCCAGTTTTCCTCATACATTGAAAAGGAAAATCTTAACGGTTCCATCAAAAAGGATGCGGAGTTCCACGATATTATATACAGAGCGTCCAGAAACGATAAGCTTCTTACTATTCTGAACAACCTCAGAGAGCAGGTTCAAAGATTCAGGGTTATTTATTTAAAGGATTACAACAGTCCGAAAAATCTTATTAAAGAGCACAATGATATTTATGATGCAATTTTATCAAGATCAATTGAAGCTTCAAGAAGTCTGGCTAAAACCCATATTCAGAATCAGGAGGCAACTATCCTGAGTTCAATTAAAATGCAAAAAAATAAATAACAAAGGTTTAACCTTACTATTAGCAGACTTTTTTTATTTTTTTGTATATAATTATAATAAAATAAAAAATGCAAGCTGGAAAAGGATAATATATGTGGTTTAATGAATTTTTGTCAAAATATAAATCCGGAATATCACATGAATTTTTGTTTTATTTTAATGTAAAGGATCTGATGGATAACAGCAGAAATATATTCAGATACCTTGATGATGAGTTTATAAAACAGAGAAATTTCGGAATTGTTGCTTTTTATGATATATCAAGGGGGCTGACCTTTCTGGAACCTTCTATGGAACGGGAATTCAACATGATTACCGGAAATGAGGTTTCAAATCTTTTCCGTTCCATGCCGTCAAGGATATTTCCTTTTATAGATATGGCTCTCCGGAACACTAAAATGGCACTTTTTATTGACCATGCCGAAAAAATTGTGCCGGCCGGCGATCTGGGAAGCATGACCCTGGAAGAAAGAATGGCGCTGATATGGCTGTCCGAATGGTCGGTCAATCCAAAGATATCCTCGGTGGGAAGCACCATATTTATGCTGGCCGATAACCTGGCGGACATCAGCAGGGAATTTTTAAAGCCGGCCTACCGCATAGAGCCGGTTTTGGTGGAGCTGCCCAATGAAGAAGAAAGAAAAAACTATATCAGTTATCTTCTGGAGGACAAAACAGCTCATTCTGAAATCTCGTTGGAGGAATTCGCAAAGCTGTCCTCGGGGCTTAACAGAAAGAGCATAAAGGATATAAAGTTAAAGGCTGAAGCCGAAGGGGTGCCCATTACCTTCGATTTTATAAAGCAGAAAAAGCACGATGTTCTGCAGAAGGAGTACGGAGATGTGCTTGAATTCATTTATCCCGAGATCGACTTTGACGATCTCGGAGGTATGGATGCTGCAAAAGCCTATCTGACTAAAAATATTATCGAACCTGTCAGAAGAGGCGACTCAAGGAGAGTTCCGATGGGAATACTACTATGTGGACCGTCGGGTACCGGAAAAACCCTGTTGGTAGAGGCTCTGGCCAAATCAAGTGGGTTTAATTGCGTAAAAATAGATATGTCCAGGATATTGGGGCAGTATGTGGGTGAAAGTGAAAAGAATTTCAAAAAGTGCTTATTGGGTGCAAAGTCCCAGGAGCCGGTTATTGTTTTTGTTGATGAGATTGACACTGCTTTCAGAAGAGGAGAATCAGGCGACAGCGGCGTAAGCAGAAATATTTTCAGTGAATTTTTACAGTTCACCGGTAATACAAATAATAGGGGAAGAATTATTTTCATAGCAGCAACCAACAGGCCCGACCTGCTTGACGCTGCGCTGAAAAGAGCGGGAAGATTTGACAAAAAGATACCTGTACTCCTGCCGGAACAGGAGGAGAGGGCTCAAATCTTTAAAATAGTTATTAACAAATACAGGATTGCTACAAATATTCAAGACTTCCTGCCATTCTCAAAGCTGGCCGAAAGCTATACCGGAGCCGAGATAGACACGGTGGTAAGAAAAGCCTATGAACTGGCCTGCAACAAGAAAGAGGAACATCCCGTGATAACGGGTCCTATATTGAAGGAAGCACTGAAAAAGTGCAGGCCCAGTACACAGGATGTAGAATTTATGACTGAATTGGCATTGGCTGAATGTGACGATATAGATCTGATTCCGAAGAAGTATTGGGGAAGATTTGAAAAAGTGTCAAAACAGGCATAAATATTTATAATTATGTTAAAAGGATATTTACTTTAGCGGTTTTTTATTATAAATTTAAAGTATTGAATATTTGGAATTAAACAAATTTGAAAAATACATTACCAAATTATAAGGAGGAAGTATAATGGGCTTATTTAGCAGACTTGGACAGATGTTCAGAGGATTTTTCGGATTATTTGTCGGAGGATTGGAAGAAAGAAATCCTGAAGCATTGTTTGAAGATATCAAAAATCAGATTGACAAGGCAAGACGTGAGGCAGAACACCAGATAATTGAGATCCAGACAAGTGCTGAAATGATAAAAATAGAAATGAAAAATGCAGAAAGAAATCTCAACGCCATAAAGGCAAGAGTGGAATCTGCTTCCAGAACCGGCGACAAGGAGCTGCTTGTTGAACTGCTTGTTCAGGAAGAAGAATATCAGACAGTATTTGAAACTCATAAAGCAACCTATGAGAATGCAATGATTCAGGTTGAAAAAATACGTGAAGACTATAAGATATTTGAGTCTGAAATGAATGCCAAGCTTAACGAGCTTAAAACTCTTAAGTCGCAGGCTAAAATGGCAAATCTCAGGGAAAACATAAATTCTGTCAATGCACAATATACCTCTAAAAACAGCCGTGTGGGCAGTGTAAACGACAACCTCGACAGAGCCCGTGAAATAGTCAATAAAAAGACTGCAAGAGCAAATGCCGTTGAATCTCTTAATAATGATAATATTGATATGAAGCTGAAGAGACTTGATATGAATTCTGCCAGAGACAGGGCAAGAGCGAGAGCGGAAGCAATGCTTGGCGGAGATAACGGCGGTTTCGAAGTGAAGGAAAAAACTGAGAACAAAGCTTCAAATTAATCAAACTTAAACCTGGGGAATGAATGTTAAAATGGGAGCACTTATACGTAAAGCAAAAGAAGCTGATTTACCTGTAATTACAGAAATATACAATTGGGCGGTTGAAAATACAACTGCCTCATTTGATATTAACCCACAAACTGTCGAACAGAGAGCTGTCTGGTTCTCACATTATAATCACAGGCATCCTTTGATTGTCTATGAACTGGATGGGTGTGTTGGAGGCTATGCCTGTCTGTCCGAATTCAGGGCTAAAGAGGGGTATAAGGACACTTGTGAATTGTCGGTATATATCCACCCTGATTATCAAAGAAAGGGTATAGGCAACGAATTGATGCGGTCGGTAATTGAAATAGGCAGGGAAAAAGGTTTTCATGTAATTATTTCCTGCATCACTTCAGATAATGAGGTTAGTATAAAAATGCATGAAAAGTACGGTTTCGAGCTGTGCGGGCACTTAAAGGAATCGGGCTATAAATTTGGAAGATATTTGGATTGTCTATTTTATCAGTATCTGATGTAACGGAGACTGATAGTTTTTTCATTATTTTTGCTACACCGCCAAACGGTGAAATGAGGAATGTTATGAACGGGAATTTATTTTATAGTGCAGTATTCAGATTTAGAAATATTACTACGTTGATTTTTTGGTGTGCACTTGTATTTTTGATCAGCAGTGCGCCCGATCTCCAGGGGACAAATATTAACGGTATTGACATTAATACGCTTGCCACCGGAGCATATGGTACGGGAGCGCTGGTTTATGTTGCGCTGGTAATCCAAAGCATGTTTAGCAATAGCTTTAAGGAGGAAATGCAGCGAAAAGAGAAGAAAAGAGAAATAAACAGGCTGAACAGGGAATGTTCGAGATTATCGTCCCAGACAAGAAATTATGCTTCTCCTATTCAGAGACAGAAGCTCAGGAAAATAATGCAGGACAAGGATGATATATTCAACTCTTTAAAAAGAGGGGACGGCCACAGTTATCTCAAGGAAAAGATAGTAGAAAAGAGTCTTAATCTCGTTATATCCTATACCAGATTGATGACAAATTATTCAATAAGAAGCAAGGAATTGTCTGAAATAAACATAAGCGACCTGATGAATAAAATCAATACAAACCGCAGGAAGCTCAGCTTTATGAAAGATGACAGAACATATGATGATGTCAAAAGCATTATTGAAATGGACGAACAGGTAATTAACAGAGTCAAGGAAGAAAAAAATGAGCTTGAAAGAATTCATGCCAGACTGGATTATATTGAGAGTATGCTTAGTATGTTCAAGCACCAGATTGTTTCAAGCATTGAATCGGAAGAAATGGTTGAAAAATTAGAGACAGCGGTTAATGAGGCTACGGCACTTGACAGTGTATTACAGGAAAGAAGGCGCAATCAGATCAGAATGTAATAACCGTATTATAAAGACATACTCACTTTGTATGAATCTACACAATCTGAGGGGGCTTATCCATGGAAAGTACCACTATTTACTCTTCTCCTTTTATAGAAATAACCAAGCGTTGGGATGGTTTTTACCTGCAATCTTTTAAAAAGGGTTTGAATGTAGATGAATTCAATAAAATTATAAGCGCAAACCCTGAAATACAAATAAATAATTTTAATGTAATAAAAGAAGCTTTGGTCTTCGCTCCGCAACCGTCACGCAAGTTCGCTTTAACAAAAGAAAGAATAATCGTAGACGTTTCGGGTGATGGATTAAAAGCTTTTCTGACATTAAGCGTAAACCGGGAGGAGCTTGAGAGTCCGGAATTAATAAAAGAAATCATAGCTAAATTGAATGAAAAGGGTGTCGTCTACGGAATAAAGAAGGAGGCCCTTTTAAATTTATATACGGGAAAAGCAATACTTATTGCCGAGGGCATGCTGCCGGAACACGGACGGGATTCCCGGAATACTTATTATCAGATGAAGGAAGTCAAGCCCGAAGTAAAAGAAGACGGTAATGTTGACCATTATGAGTTAAACTTGATAAATATGGTTCAAAAGGGAGACTGGCTTGGAGAAAAGATCCATGCAACTCCCTGCAAGGAGGGGAAAACGGTAAGGGGTACTCCTCTTAAGGCAATGCCGGGTAAGAATTATCCCCTGCTATATGATAAAAAAACTGTTAAGGAAGTAGTAGAAGAAAATAAATCGACGCTTTACTCATTACGGACAGGAGCTGTTTTCTTCGAGGGGGACAGAATAGGGGTATCAAATCACCTTGAAATAAAAGAGAATATTGGAGTTAAAACAGGCAATGTTGATTTTGACGGATACCTTACCGTAAAAGGAACTGTGGAAGATAATTACTCGGTAGCTTCAACAAAAGATATAGAAATACTGGGTGAGTATGGCGTGGGCAGCGTGAAGGAAATCAATAGTTCAGAAGGAAGTATATACATAAAAGGCGGGATAGCAGGAAAAGGAAAAACGACGATAAGATGCAAAAAGAACCTGTATCTTAAGTTTGTAGCCGATGCTGAGATAATTTGCGATGGGAGCGTACATATAGGTTTTTACTGCCTGAATAGCAATATAACAGCCAAGGAAGTTATTTTGGATTCCATGAAGGGGCAAATAATGGGCGGGAATATCAATGCTCATATAAGGGTAATATCGGCAATTGTGGGTTCACCCAGTGAAAAAAGAACAAATATCAGCGTTAAAGGGTTTGACAGAAATGAGTACAAAAATATTCTGGACGGGCTTGAGGATAAAAGTGAGGTTATAAAATCAGAAATCAACAAATACAAGCAGCAGCTATCAATATTTTCAAATCTTTATGACAATGGACAGGTACGTAAGGACCAGTATGACAGCATAAACGAAAAATACAATTCTTTCAAGTCAACACTCACCGAAATTGAAGAAAATAAGCGGAATATGATTAATTACTTAAAAGCCAAAGGTGAGGGTGAAATATCCATACTGAAAAAGGGCTTCCCAAATACAATGTTAGAAATAAGAAAAATCCAGAGAGAAATCCAGAAAGTTATATTGAGAGTGACGTATTATTACCATGAAGGAGAGATCAAAGAGCTGTAGAAGAAGCAATTTTCAACAATAACGGATAACAGGGAGGTAAGCCATATGATGTACCAATCAATACTGCAACGTATAGAAGACGAAAAAAAAGATGAGATAATTTCCGCAAAATTATACAGATATACGGGTTTAGTCCAGGCAATAGACTATTTTTCACAGAAGCTGGTTTTTGAACAAATAATAGATGCTGCATTTGATTTTATAAATGAACTGCTTTTAGTTGACAATTCGGCCATATATGTTTATGAAAACGATGGGTATTATGTAAAAAAGGTTAAGGGTGTTACAAAGAAATTCGTGAAAATCCCCATGACTACGGAACTTGAAAATCTGGCAACCTTCAATGGCAATATTTTATATGAACGTGAGAAAATAATTAAATTCTTTGATCCGGAAATTATTGATAATCTGGCGGTGAATGCCGCTGTTCCCCTAATCATCGAAGGAAATTTATATGGTTTTATATTGTTCTATAACAAGAGCATAGGAGAAGATGATTTCATAATATCTGAAGCATTGATGAGGCTTATCAATAATGCTTTGGAGAATTTCAACAGATATGAAAAACTGGCAAAAGTAAATTCTGAACTCGATGAAAAGATTTTTAATCTTTTTGCCATAAACCAATCCTCAAAAATACTTTTAAGTGAGCTTCGCATGGATGTTCTTTACAGCATTTCGGTAGATGTCTTTTCCGAACTCACCCGCAGTAAGATAACCGGCTTTGTCCTTTTTGACGAAAAGTCTGAAAAGTTTGTTTTGAGGTCCTATAAGGATGTTTTTTATAAAATAAAGAACGCTCAGGTAACCCTGGAGCTCAACAAAAGTGCTAACATTGATCAAAACAAGGTCATAATAGACCTGGAAAAGAAAGAAGACCGTGATTATATAGAGAGCCTGTTTGAAGATGCAGCTGCCCAGTTGGAGCAGCTGCAGGCAAAATATACAGTATTGATTTTAAAGCAGACCCAGCTGCTCGGGTTGGTTACCTTAAGCGAAACTGTTACAGGCGGTGAATATAGTTCAGGGATATTTGAGCTGATAGAAAGTCTTGCTTCATCAACCTATACCGCATTAAGCAATGCAATGCATTTCGGGCTTGTAAACGAACAAAAGGCGCTGATTCAAAAAAAGCTGGACAAGCTTATATCTTTAAACAGTTTAACCAAGAACATAAGCAGTTCCATCAGAATCGACACGTTGCTGGAAACCTGTACTAAAACGCTTCAGATATCCTTTAATACTACAAAAGGAGTTTTTTGCCTCTACAAGAAGGAAAAAAACGAATTTGAAATAGCAAGTACCATTAATCTTGATAGCTGCAGCAAAAAGGTCATTACTCCAAATCGGAACTGGAGAAGGGTATTTGAGGGAGACACCGTTTTTGCCATGGGACAGCATAACATTTCAGATTATGTTGGCGAAGATATGGCTGCGGAAATCGGCGAGGCACAGGGGGTATTGCTCATACCTGTCTATGTGGATATGATGGACATTGAAATACTTGGGCTTATGGCTGTCTTTAAATACGACGATATTCAGCTGGACAATGAAGAGAATATGCTTATCCTTGAAACAATAGCCGGAAGTATTGCACCTGTTTTGAACAACCTTCTCATAATGCAGCTGCAGCAGAGATTCATGCTGCCTAACTATATTGAGATATTTAAAAACGATTTAAAAAAAGAAGTGAAACAGGCAATTGAATACAAGCTGGCTTTAACGGTTGTTCAAATAGTTGATGAAGAAGGTTCATTGTTTAAAAACAGTGAAGTTATTGATAATTTAAAGGATAGCTTCAAGAACGTTTATCCATTTTCCTCAAATAATATATTTGTTATTGAAAATATAAATGGCAAGGAACTCGAAGATAGAATAAAAAAATGTACAAACGGCAAAGAACTTTTTATAAGGGAAATGAAACTGGGAACGGATTTCAAAAGTTTTGCGGAGTTCTTTGATTTATACAGATAATGTGGCTCAAAGCCATATAACATGGCTTGGGAGGTTAATATGGAATTACTTATAGGCACGGACATAATTGAAATTGAAAGAATTAAGGATTCATTGGACAACAGAATAAAAGAAAGATTCTCAGCACGGGTTTTTACACCGGATGAGATTAAATACTGCGAAAGCAAGGGTGTTTCCAAATATCAAAGCTATGCGGCCAGGTTTGCGGGGAAGGAGGCCGTATCAAAGGCATTTGGAACAGGGATAGGAGAAAATGCACTTTTTAATGAAATAGAAATACTTAATGATAAAAACGGAAAGCCTTTTGTTATACTTCACGGAAGGGCAAAAAAATTCTATGAAGGCCTTGGAGCTTCGGGCATTTCAATCTCCCTTTCCCATTGCAGTGAATATGCGGTTGCCTATGCAGCAATAACTATAAATAAATAAGGTTTGAGGTGGTTTCACGTGAAACAAGTATCTTTCCTGCATACGGCGGATCTTCACCTTGATGCGCCCTTTTCCTCTCTTGGTGATGAAGTTAAAGCCGGCAGAAGAAGAAATGAACTTGAAGGCTGTCTGGGCAGAATTACGCAAAGGGTTCAGGAGGCCGGCATAAATATTCTGATAATAAGCGGAGACTTATTTGAAGATAAATATGTTAAGGGTTCCACCATACTTAAAGTTAAAAATTTATTTACTGAAATATATAACACCGAAATTATCATTACGCCGGGCAATCACGACCCCCTTTCAGAGAAGTCCTTCTACAGATCAACTGCTTGGGGCGGCAATGTACATGTTTTGGAGGACCCAAAACAGGTACTTTATTTGGAAAAGTATAACACCTGTGTGTATAATCTGGGTGTTAAAAATAATGTAAAAATGGATATAGGACAAATTTCCGGCATGGAGATTGCGAAGGATAGGTTCAATATTCTGTTATTTCACGGTACAGTAGATATTCCTTTTGAAGAGGATAACTATAATTCCATAACGTCAAAGGAATTATTTTCGCTTAATATGGACTATATTGCCCTGGGTCACATGCACTGTTACTGCGAGTACAAAAATGGAAGCACGGTAATGATAAATCCCGGAAGTCCTGAACCTTTAGGCTTTGATGAGGAAGGGGAGCATGGATATGTACAGGGCCTTTTAAGCATGTCGGAGGACTATACAAAGCAGCATGATATACGGTTGATCCGGGATGCTGCAAGGCACTATCATAACATTGATGTAAACATCAGCGATTGCTATGGTGATTCCGAGGCCATTGAAAAAATCTGTCCGGTTGGACAAGCGGAGAGTACGGACCAATTTGGCTTTAAGGATACTGATTTGTACAGGATAACGCTTACAGGATTTATCAGCAGAAAATATTCGCCGGACCTTGGGTACATTGCAGAGATTCTAAGCGGCAGGTGCTTTTATATTAACTTGAGAAACCAGACCCTGGCCAAGTTTGAGTATGAGTACTATCTGGAGGATCCGGGTATAAAGGGAGAGTTTGTCCGAAGAATTCTTGACCGGCAGGAAGGGGAAATTTCGCAGGAAAAGCTGGATACTTTATTTCTGGCAATGCAGTACGGGCTGCAGGCATTGGAAAACGAAAGGGTCGACTAATGAAAATCAGTAAACTTTACATACGCGGATTCGGTAAACTGGAAGATTATGAGCTTGACCTGTCAAAAAGTTTAAACGTTATTTATGGTCCTAATGAAAGCGGTAAATCAACAATTATGGCTTTCATCAAAGCCGTTCTGTTCGGTCTGAAGGGCGGCAGAGCCGACAAGGAGGGAACAGCGGCCGAAGTCAGGAGATACAGGCCCTGGAACAATCCCCGGTATGGGGGATATATTAATTTTGAAATGGATACACCGGCTGCATATAGGTTGGACAGGGATTTTGATAAAAACATCGTAAAACTTTATGATCAGGATTTCAATGATATTACAGGTCTTTTTTCAGTAACAAGGGACGGTAAAGGGATTGCGGAGAGGCTGCTGGGTGTAAACGAGGGTTTGTTTGAAAGAACGGTTTATATCAGGCAATTGGGAACAAAAATCGATACGGCATCGTCAAAAGAACTTATTGACAGGATATCAAATATCTGTCAAAGCGGTTATGAAGATATATCATATAAAAAGGCGCATACAGCTCTCAAGGAGGCGCTGAAGTCCCAGGTCGGCACGGAAAGGAGCTTTACCCGTCCGCTGGATGTAATAAACAGACGGTTAAGTGAACTCTGGCTGGTACAAAAAAAGCTCAATGAGGAAGAGGAAAGCCAGGCGGCTGCGAAAAGTGAATTGATGCGGGTGGACTCGGAAATTGCCGCCCTTGAGGACAGAGAAAAACTATTTATATCGGCGTTTGAATTTCTGGATACCAGGGAAAAACTTGAGCTGCAGAAGAGAAATGCAGAAGAAATAAAGTTTTTGAATACCGGGACAGAACTTTTGCGGGAAAATATAACCAAACTTGCCGGAGACACAGAAGTGCTGGAACAGGAAACCGTGAAAGCAACCCATGAGGAGAGCAAGCTGGAGGAGGAATTAAACAGGCTGGACCGGACTGCTGCCGGGGAGGATTTTAATACTCTGGAGAAACAGGTAAAGGTTCTGGCTATATTTGGAGTTATTACATTGGCGGCATCAATAGTTTGCGCTCTGGGAACTTTCATATTTGAACTGTTTCCGTTGTATTTTGGGGTAATACCTTTTCTGGCCTTTATTATTACCGGAGTCTTCAGGGCGATTAAAGGAAAATCGGTTAAGAAGCTGGAGAGCGCCCGGCAGGAGTTGACCGGCAGGGAGGAAATGCTTCAAGGGCAGCTTGAAAATATCAAAAAAGTTAAATCCATTGCATTAAGTCAACTGAAAGGTCTCTCTGAACGCCTGGAAAATGAAAAATTGCAGTATGAACAGCAGCTTAAAAGGTTGGAGAGTATTAAACTGCTCTTCAGTCAGCAGGATATGGAACGATTGGAAAGTAGAGTAGACACATTGTCAATGGAAATGCTCCGGCTGCTGGAGACTTTGAACATGAACGGGACTTTGCCCGGGAGTGAGGCCATTCTGGCTGAAAGTATACTGGAGAATCCTGCTGAGAGTATGAATGAGGAATTGAACAGGGTACAGCAGTTTTGTACCGGGCAGCTTCAGCAAAAAAGGATTGAAAAGGCGGCGCTTGAGCTTCAAATAAAAATGTTGGCAAGTACCACAGACTCCGAAGCCGTCGAGCAGGAAATTTACAGGCTGACACAACAGAAAAAGTCATTGGAGCAAAGAGGTGAAGCTCTGCAGATAGCAATGACAACACTGGAAGAGGCGGCTCGTGAGGTGCAGAAAAAATTCCTCCCGATAATGAATAAGGTGTTTAGCAGTACATTCTCAGATTTAACCTCTCATAAATATTCTGAGACAAAAGCCGGAGACAACCTGAATATAATGCTGAACGATCCGGGAAGTGAAATGGTGGTGCCTGTCTCAGCCTTAAGCAACGGTACGGTTGATCAGCTTTACCTTGCGCTGAGAGTTGCAATATCTGAAACCGTATTAAAAAATAATGAAGGGCTTCCTTTAATCCTGGATGAACCCTTTGCACAGTATGATGACATCAGAACAGAAAATGCATTGAAGCTTATAAATGAACTGGGCGGAAAACAGCAGGTTTTGATATTTACCTGCAAGCAGCGGGAAGTTGAAATGATAAGTGAATTGAGCAAGGGAAATACATGTAAAATCTGTTCATTGACATAACGTCAAAATCTAAATATAGTAAGACTATTAAAATGTATTCTTATGAGGCAATATGATGAAACAACGAATTACAAAACTTATCTTAATTTTTATAACCTCTGTAATAGTGCTGACAGGCTGCGGCAGCAGAGAGATACCCGTAACAAGCAATGAACGGTTTTTAAGCGGTATAACCCCTGAAAATGCGGCAGTAGTTACAGAAGGTGTAGTAGATATGTTTGATAAACCGGATATACTTGGTATCCGTCTGACACAGGTGCTGTACAACCAGGTTGTAAAAGTTGTAAAAGAAGAAAGTTCCTGGACTAATATAAAATTACTGGATGGCAGCTCAGGTTGGGTTAAAAGCAAATATATAAGCAGGAGTACCGATAGTGTAACAGATGGCGGAATTAAAAATAAAATAATTGTTACAGCTAAAACTATAGATATTTATACCGGTGCAAATAATGCGGTAAATTTCAAGAAGGTTGTACTTGGAACCGAGCTGTATTCCACAGGAAAGACAAAGACCGGCTATGATGTTCTGCTTCCCGGCAATAAGAGAGGATGGGTGGAGGAAGGCGGAGTAATAGCAGTTCCAATTGAAGATAACACCATTCCTAAAACAAGTAAGGATGAATTTATTCAAACAATAAAGAAATTTGAAGGTACAATTTTTATTATGGGAGGAATAAGCCGTTGGGGAGTGGATTCCTCCGGCCTCGCATACATCAGCAGCAAGATAAATGGTGTTGACATACCTAGAGATATAATAGAAATGAGCAAAACAGGAACCAAAGTGGACCTGGAAAATATACAGCCGGGGGATCTCATCTTTTTCAGCACGGACAGCCTGAAGAAAGATGTTTATGATGTCGGTGTCTACCTTGGAGATAATCAGTTTGTACACTCCAGTGCATCAAGAGGTGTTATTAATGAGACCCTGGAGGACAGTTATTTTAAAGATAGAATATTTACTTTGCGGAGGATATTCTAAAGGTCTGCAGCATAATATAGGTTTTGGAGGTTACAGACCGTCAGCTCAATCACCCCAAAACCAGTTTCCCTAAAAGCGTAGCTATGTCGGCAGCCGAATGCGGCTTTCCCCACAATTTAGAGTTTTCACGCATAATCCTGAGAGTAACGGGGTCATTGGCCACCTGTGACAGAACACTTATCAGTTGGTCCGAATCTTCTATCTTGTTGGCTACACCACTTCTTATCAAAAAATTTGCATTACCTTCCTCCTGACCGGGTATGGGTGAATTTATAAAAATCGGAAGACCTTTAACCAAAGCCTCGGAGATTGTCATACCTCCGGGCTTTGTTATTAATAAGTCGGATATATCCATAAGTTCATTGATTTTATCGGTATAACTCAAAATAAGTACCTTTTTATTGCTCCTTACGGCACTGATTTCAAGTTGGGTTTTAAGTTTCTGATTTGTACCTGTTACGGCTATAATCTGGATATCTATATCACAATCCAACAACGAGGCCATGGTATTGTCTATATTGCCAAATCCCATACCTCCTCCCATAACAAGGACGGTAAACTTATCTTCAAGTCCAAGCTCCAGTTTGAGTTTTTTCTTGTCAACCCGGGTAAGAAACTTGGGCGAGACAGGAATACCATAGGGAAAGATAATATTTCCGGGAATTCCCCTTTGCATCATTTCCGATTTCATCAAATCATTAGCTACAATAAAGGCATCCATACCACTGTCCAGCCAAAGAGAGTGAACAACATAATCTGTAAGAATGGCGACAGTTGGTATATTTATTTTGTTTTTTTCCTTTAAGGATGACAACATCTGCATGGGAAAAGGGTGCGTGCATACAACGGCAGAAGGCCCATAGTCGGCTATCAGGCTGTTAAGCTTAAAGGATAATAGTTTATTCATTGCTTTACTGATATCATAAATACCGGTACCTGTACCTGACGCGGTGTATAATCTGCTGTACAGCCCCGGGCTTCTTTTAAGGGCACCAAGGTAGCTGCTGACAACAATTTTATCTATAATCGGATTTATATATTTAAGCGTATCCAGAATATCGACCGACCATCCGCTAAACTGCCTTTCAATAGATTCCTTCAACGCTTCGGCAGCTTTCATGTGACCTGTTCCGACAGAAACATACAGTATTAATACCCTCATAATGATCTCCATGTAAATAATTGAAAATAAGAAAATTTATATTCAATATAGATTTTTGACATTATGGCCGGGATTATACGTTATATATGCAAATAAAGAAATTAACAGTTCATTTTGCCAATTTTGCTTTAAAAAAAACAAGTTAGAACTTTATATTATATTACGAATATTTTAACAGCTAATAACGAAAAATAATATTGCAGAATTAAACTTCAATTGCCTGGACTAATTGAAAAAAGGGCAATACGCACAATTTGGATCTGGTGAGAATTCGGAAGGAGGTACAAGTTTGAAAAAGCATATAAAATTAATTGCTTTTTGCCTGGTTGTTGTTTTCAGTCTTACTCTTTTAGGTCAAGGATCACTGTATTTTACCGGTACCGCTTCATCTCTCAAGTTGGGGGACAAGGGTCAGGAAGTAAAGGACATGCAGCAGGAATTAAAAAATTGGGGTTATTATAATGGCAAGGTTAATGGGACTTTTGGATACGACACTTTCACTTCAGTACTTAGATATCAAAGAAATTATGGTTTTCGTGCCAACGGTATTGCAGACAGGAATACTCTGTTATCAATGGGCCTGGGTAAATTTGTTGAAACCGGAACAGTTAATGCAGCTTCAAAGAAAGTAACCGATGAGCAGCTTCTTGCCAGAGTCATAAACGGTGAGGCCAGAGGAGAACCCTTTGAAGGACAGGTAGCGGTGGGTGCAATAATTCTCAACAGGGTTAAGAATTCAAAATTTCCTAAGACTATGGCAGGAGTGATATATCAGCCGGGAGCTTTTACAGCTGTGTCCGACGGACAGATAAATGTAGCCATTGATCCGAAATCCACAGTGGTTAAGGCAGCCAGAGATGCTCTTGCAGGGTGGGATCCGACGGATGGGTGCTTGTATTATTGGAATCCTGCAACAGCTACAAGCAAATGGATATGGTCAAGAAAGGTTAAGCTCAAAATAGGTAAACACTGGTTTGGAATATAAATGGAGGTGATTTGATGGAACAGAATGAGAATGAAAACATGAATAAGCATAATGACTTGTGGCAGAAGAAAAGACGTATGTCCTGGGCAGTACCTGTAGCAATTGTTGCAGTACTGGCATTGGCAGGGGTATCGACCTGGGGATATTATCAGAGCAAGCAGCTCAATGATCTGAGGATAATGATGGACAACCAATACAGCAGAGCCTTCCTGGATTTGAACGAGTATGTTGACAACCTTGAAGTTTTATTGGCCAAATCCCTGGTTACCTCAACCCCAAAAGGTACTTCCACAATGCTTGAGGAAGTATGGCGTCAGGCAAATTTGGCCCAGACAAATATGGGACAGCTTCCGGTGGCACCTCCCATCCTTGAAAAGACCTCAAACTTTCTGACTCAGGTGGGAGACATGGCCTATGCATATAATACAAAGACTGCGAACGGTCTTCCGTTAAGTGATGAGGAGTATCAGAGCGTTCAAAAAATGCATGGCTTTTCCCTATCGCTGCAAAACAGTTTACACGGTATAGAAGAGCAGATCAATAACGGAAAAATGACCTGGGGGACTGCAGGAGGACCAAGGCAGCTTAAAAGCCAAAATACCAAATATATTCAGACAACACAGTTTGAAAATGTAGATAAGAATTTTCAGGAGTATCCTTCAATGATATATGACGGACCTTACTCCGACCATATGATGAAGGTTAAGCCTATTGGTCTGAAGGATGAAAAAATCAGCCCCGCCCGGGCAGAGGAGATCGTCCGGAAGATGATTGGAAATGACAAGATTCAGGGTGTTACACGGCTTGAGGACAACAAAGAAGGAAGTATAAAAACTTACAGGTATAAGGTCAGCTACAAGAATTCGGACAATGACGGCAGTGCTGAAATAGATATAACGCAACAGGGCGGACAGGTATACTGGATGCTGAGAAACAGGAGCGTCAGTTCAGCAAAGATGTCCATGAACGCTGCTAAAAAAGCTGCACTGGACTTTCTTAAGAAAAACGGGTTCAGCAGTATGAAGGACACATATTATATGAGAACTGACGGTATGGCAACAATATGCTATGCATATGAACAGGATGGAGTAACCGTCTATCCTGACCTTGTCAAGGTAAAGGTAGCCCTTGATAACGGCGAAGTGCTGGGAATCGAGGCCAAAGGTTATTTGTATAACCACAAGACCAGGGACATTCCTCCCACAAATCTCACCATTGAGCAGGCGAGAAGCAAGATAAATAAAAACCTGAAAATAGAGAAGCAGAGCAAGGCAATAATTCCTACAGATTTTAAGACAGAAAAATACTGTTATGAATTTCAAGGAGCGCTGGATGATCAGAAATATATATTATATATAAATGCTTTGACAGGAACTGAGGAGGATATCCTCATGCTGGTCAGCACTGATGAGGGCTCGCTGACTATGTAAATGCTGTTGCTGCAAATTTTTAAGATTAACGTAAAGACACAAAACAGTTAGAGAAATGTTCTTCTCCGATTATTTCTCTAACTGTTTTTATAACAGCACTTAATTTTATAAATATAGTTATTGACGCTTTAAGGATTTATTAATAATATATAGTTAGGGTTCTAATTATATGAATTCTAACTATATATAACGAGTATTACGAATTTTGTTGCAGGATAGGAGATAATATGTTGGATCAGAGAGAATTAAACTTTTTGCTGGTTAAGGTTGGAGCGGTACATAGAAGGAGATCCACTTATGAATTTATGAAGCATGACCTCACGCCCGGCCAGCCCAGGATGATAAATTACCTTTTTGAACATAACGGCTGCATACAAAGGGAAATAGCTGCCGACTGTCATATGGAGCCTGCCTCGGTAACCAGTGTATTAAATAGCATGGAAAAATCAGGGCTGATAGAGAAAAGGCCTGTAAAAGGAGACAAGCGGGCTCTTGAGGTATGGCTGACAGACAAAGGCTTTGAAAAGAAAAAAGTAATAGACAGGATTTTTGTTTCAATGGCCGATGAGTGCTTTAAAGGATTTTCAGATGAAGAAAAGCAGCTTGCCGGAAACTTCCTTTCCCGGATATTCAAAAACATGGTAGACGGGGAACAGCAGGAATGGCGGACCTAGGAGGATACAGCGCAAATGAACCTATATAAACCATATTTTAAAAAATACAGGGTATTGTTCCTGTCCGGAATTAGCTGCGTGTTTTTGGAGGCTGTATGCGATTTGCTCCAGCCAACTATCATGGCACACATAATAGACGATGGAGTAAAAAACGGCAATGTTGCATCCGTTTTATATTTTGGGCTCACAATGCTGGGAATAACCGCCCTGGGAGCGTGCTTCGCGGCTATAAGAAATATTCTTGCAAGCAAGGTTTCACAAAGCTTCGGTGCAGATTTGAGGTATGATGTTTTCAAGAAGATAATGAACTTTTCCGAAGCAAGTGCCGACAGCATAGAAAGCGGCTCACTGATAACCAGAATGACAAATGATACCTCTCAGGTAACACAGTTTGTAAACGGTATTATGAGGATATTTTTTAAGGCGCCGCTCACCTGTATCGGAAGCATAATCCTTGCCATAATGTTAAGTCCCTATATGAGTGTGGTTCTGCTGATAGCCATAGCAGTGGTGGCAGCCTTGATTTTCATTAGCATGAAAATGAGCTACACCCGTTTCTCAAAGGTTCAGAAAGCCATCGACAAGGTAAATACGGTTGTGCAGGAATACCTGCTGGGCATAAGGCTGGTCAAGGCCTTTGGAAGATATGAGGAGGAAGAGGGACGGTTTGATATAGCAAACTCGGATCTGAATAAAAAAAGTATCTCTTCCCAGCTGGTAATAGCATATTTTTCACCAGTCATGTCTTTGACTGTCAGCATCGGAATTGCAGTCATTATATACCTGGGAAGCATACTGTTCGGGGAAGGCCAGCTTGAGGTCGGCAAAGTAGCCGCCTTTATAAATTACATGACCCAAATACTTACCTCCCTCATAATGATAACCAATATATTCAATACTTTTATAAGAACAAAGGCATCAACTGAAAGAATTGAAGAAATATTGGCCGGAGAAGAGGATTACGCAGGTCCCGGAAAACCTGATCAAATTATTACCGGTGAGCTGGAGTTTGATAATGTGACTTTTGCATATCCCGGTGGAAGCGGACTGCCTGTTATAAAGGAGCTGTCCTTTAAAATAAATGCGGGTGAGACCCTGGCGGTTATTGGGCCTACGGGTGCGGGCAAATCCACACTTGCCTGGCTTTGTCTGCATTTTTACGAGGTGAACGAGGGTGCAATTTATATTAACGGGGAAAATATTAATGGTATGGATACTCCAGACCTCAGGCAGAACATAGCTTTTGCGCCTCAAAAAAGCATGCTCTTTACAGGTTCGGTATTTGATAATATTGCCTGGGGAGTGAGTACAATGGATGAGGAGCAGGTAATTCGGGCTGCTGAGAATGCGCAGGCGCAGGAATTTATTGAAAAAATGCCAGACAGATATAAAAGTGTGCTGGGGCAGAACGGAGTAAACCTTTCGGGCGGACAGAAACAGAGGTTATCCATAGCCAGAGCCCTTGCAAAGGAAGCACCTGTTCTGATACTTGACGACTGTACAAGTGCACTTGATGCAATTACCGAGGCACGGGTGAGGAAGGCCTTGAAAAGCCTTGACTCAAATAGAACAGCCATAATGATAACTCAAAGAATCGGCACGGCCATGTCAGCCGATAAAATTCTGGTGCTTGATAACGGAGTAAATGTGGGTTTTGGAAAGCATACGGAGTTAATGAACAACTGCAGTACCTACAGGGAGATTTATGATTCACAAATTGGGGGTGACCTTATAACACATGTCAAACAGGAATGAAACACGGAATCTCGACAACATGCCCAAGCTGGGCAGATGGGGAGCGGCGGGGCATCAGAGGTTTAAACCCACAGCCCGGCCCAAGGACACAAAAGGCACCCTTGTCAGACTGATAAGAATGTTTGGAAGATGGCGTAAATCCATACTGATTGCAGCATCGCTTACAGTTCTATCCACTGCGGCAGGTTTGCTTACTCCATATTTACTGGGTGAGGCTATTAACACTTTCGATATAGATACAAATATCGTTGACAACAAGCTGCTGATAACAATACTGACAGCTCTGGTTTTCTGCTACCTGACAAGTTGGGTGCTGGATACGTTTAATGGCGTACTCATGGCCAGGGTGACCCAAAATCTTGTAAAACATATAAGAACCGAGTTCTTTTCAAAGCTTCAGAGAATACCCCTGAACTTTTACGATACAAGATCTCACGGAGATACTATGAGCAGGATTACAAATGACGTTGACAATATAAGCAGTACTGTGGGGCAAACAACAACACAGCTTATTTCAAGTGTTTTTTCAATAACAGGAGCACTGATAATGATGCTGGTACTAAGTCCGGGGCTCACATTGGTGGCGTTGGTAACCATACCGTTAATATTCCTGCTGACAAAAACCATAGCTAAAAGGAGCAGAAAGTATTTTACCAGTCAGCAGCAGACACTGGGGAGCCTTAATGGTGTCATAGAGGAGAGCATTCAGGGGCTGAAAATGGTAAAGGCCTTTAACCGGCAGCAAAAGGTGCTGGAGGATTTTAAGGAAGTAAACCGGACCTTGTGTGATTACTCCACGAAAGCTCAAATTTGGGCCGGTTTTCTTATGCCGTTTATGAACGTGATCAATAATCTCAGCTATACGCTGATAGCCTGCGCCGGCGGGCTCATGGCAGTCAGGGAGTACATAACCGTGGGAGTTGTAGTCAGCTTTCTCACATATTCAAGACAATTCGGAATGCCCCTCAATCAAATAGCCGGTATGTTTAATACCATTCAGTCAGCCCTTGCCGGCGCTGAAAGAGTTTTTGAGATATTGGACGAGAAGGAGGAACTGCCGGATAAGCCAAAGCTCAAAGAATTTGGCCCGGCCCTGGGAAAAGTTGAATTTAGAGAGATCACCTTTTCCTATACCAGTGGAAAACCCGTACTGAACAATGTCAGCTTTCAGGTGCAGTCCGGAGAAGTTGTTGCACTGGTAGGTGAGACAGGAGCCGGAAAAACAACCATAGTTAATCTTCTCACCCGTTTTTATGAACCTGAAAGAGGGCGGATACTGATTGATGATATATGCATTACAGATATAACAAGAAAGGACTTAAGAAACTGTTTTTCGGTGGTGTTGCAGGACACCTGCCTTTTTACCGGAAGCATTGCGGACAATATAAGGTATTCAAGACCTGATGCCACCGATGCCGAAGTCAAAGACGCTGCTGTCATGGCTCATGCAGACGGGTTTATTTCCCGCCTTCCAAGAGGTTATAATACTCAGGTTTCAGGCAGCTCCGACAATCTGAGCCAGGGACAGCGTCAGCTCATTGCCATCGCGAGGGCAGTCTTGTGCCAGGCGCCTGTTCTGATACTTAACGAGGCCACAAGCAGTGTTGATACCAAAACGGAAAAGGAAATCCAACAGGCGCTTTTGAAGCTGATGAAAAACCACACAAGTTTTCTGATAGCACATCGTCTGTCCACCATCCGGGATGCGGATAAAATACTTGTCATCGGAGACGGCGGTATTCTTGAAACGGGTACACACAACCAGCTGATGGAGAAAAAGGGAGTATACTACAGAATGGTGGTCAGCCAGATGGGATTGGATGAGGAAGCCGGTTGACACCGGCATTACCAAATATTACAATTAACTTGTAAAATTGAAGATGGAAATCATTTTTATATAACTGTAGTTCAATTTGCAAGAGTTATTCTGAAAGAGGGATTGTATGAACATATCTATTGCTACTGCAACATTTTATAACACACCTTTTACAGAAGCACTGGAGTTGATAAGGCTGGCAGGTTTTGAAAGCATTGAGCTGGATACCTACTGGACAGGCGGTGACAACTGGGAAGTAACACAGCATCTCAGAGATATCCGGCCCAAAGAAGTATTAAAAATAGTAAAGGAAAGCGGACTCAAGATAAATTCACTCCATGATATGGGAGGCGTAATATTCAAGGATACCGATACCCTGATCAGCGCCGGTACCTATGAATACCTGGAATATGGGGAGCAGGACATTCCCTGTCTGGTCTTTCATGCACCTCATAAAAAAACCGGGGATAAAGGCTGGTGGTCCGGATATTGCAAAAAAGCCGCCGGGGATTTGAAAGCACTTAAGGACAAATATCTGGTTTGTATTGAAAATATACAAAACTTTCCGGGATATCAGACCTCTTTGATCGACCCTGATGAAATGCTTGCCTTTGTCAGGGAAAATGGATTGTACATAAATATGGATACTACTCATTATGCACAGTGCGGTATTGATATAGTCTCCACGGCAAGGGCTGCTGCAGATTACGTCAGGGGAGTGCATTTCAGTGATTACAAGGATGGCAAAAGGCATTTGTTTCCCGGTGAAGGAGTATTGGATCTTAAAGGGTTTATCAAGTCCCTGAAACTTGACAAGCTGCATGCAATGACTCTTGAGTGCAATATCCCATATGAAAAAGGCAGGCCTGAGGTGTCTGTCGAAGGGATGAAGCGGGCCGGGAGCTATGTTCAGAGCCTTATACTGTGAGGGGGTGTGGACATAATAGAGATGAAAGGAATATATAATGAAGGACTATGCAATGAAGGACTATACCGAGTTTGATGCGGCAGCAGATTTGAACAGCATAACAGGATTTTTATCCAGACGGGATATTAGCGAACTTACCAGTCGGGCATTGTATACCGGTTTTGGAATTTTACAGGCCGATCTGCTCATCATACTGGGCAGCAGTATTCCCTATCTGGCGGAACTTGGTGCAAGTGCATTTCTTGACGGGGTCGCTAGAGACTTGATGATAGTCGGAGGAATAGGCCATTCTACAAAATATCTGGCGGAAAATATACTCAATAATCCGGAATATGGGGGGATAGCTGTTGACAACAGGCCTGAAGCGGATATCTTGAAAGAGGTGGTCTCAAAGAAGGCAGGTTTGAATGTTGACAGTATTATTATTGAAAACCGGTCAACCAACTGCGGAGAGAATGCTGTTCAGGCACTTAAGGTCTTGAAGGAACAGGCGAAGATTCCATCCTCAGTAATAATCATTCAGGATCCGACAATGCAGTTAAGGACCTGTGCAGCATTTCTCAAGGCCTGGTCCGGTGAGAAAACAGGGATTATTAGTTACAGTCCATTTATTCCCCATATTAAAGCTGAAGCAGGAGGCTTAAAGCTAATAAACAATATTTATGGCTTATGGTCATTTGACAGATTTATAGATCTTGTTATGGGCGAAATTCCGAGGCTGAGAGATGATGAAGAGGGTTACGGGCCGAAGGGTAAGAATTTTATAGCTCATGTAGATATTCCTGATAATGTACTTGAAGCATATGGCAGGCTGCAGACAAAATTTAGCGGATATAAACATATCATGCTTAGAAAATAACAATATGCAGTATTAGCAGCTAAAAATGCAATATATGGCAGGTAATTCGTTGATTTTAATTATAGATTTCGGTCAAGGGTATTGACCATGCACATATGGACGCGGAGGGTTAAATGAAAAAAGTAATTGCGGTATTTGTTATTGTGGGGGTTATCCTTGCGGGGTATTTCGGAACAAAGGGAATACAGTCATATCTGGACCTGAGGAAGTATCAGAAGCAAATAGAAGATATTAAAATCGAGAATGTGGATTTGAACAGTATTCCCGACGGAACCTATGTGGGAAACGCGGAGGTGCTTTGGATAGCTGCAGAAGTAAAGGTAAATGTTAAAGACCACAAAATAGCAAATATTGATCTGATAAGGCATAAAAATGAGCGTGGGGGAAAGGCTGAGGTAATACCGCAGAGAGTTGTGGATACCCAATCGCTGCAGGTAGAGGCTGTATCCGGTGCTACCAACAGCAGCAAAGTTATTCTGAAGGCTATACAAAATGCCCTGGAAAATGGAGTAAAATAAGATGTCGCAAAAACAATTGAAATACATGTAAAAAATATTTTAATAGTGCCCCGTACAAACGTCAATAAATGGATTGCTCACAAAGTACATACTTGAAATTTGTACGGCTCATCACAAGAGTTTTCGCTGCCGCAGAACACTCGACATCCTGTCTCGGGTTGCTGCTCAAATCGTCTTCCTGCCGATTTGCCAGCTAAAACTCTTGTGTTTCACCTACAATTTCAGGCATGTACTTTTAATGTAGCTTCCCATTTATTGAAGTTGTACTCGCACACTATAATCAATAGTAATTCATGTATCACAATTGTCTCATTTTCCGACAGCTATTTTTACATTATCTGATTTTAATGTGAACCTCACGGAGCTGGGCTTCGGTTACTTCGGTAGGAGCACCGCACATGAGATCCTGAGCATTGCCGTTCATAGGGAAGGGGATGATTTCACGGATGTTTTCCTCATTCCTCAACAGCATGATCATACGGTCAACACCGGGGGCCATACCTGCATGAGGTGGTGCTCCAAACTGGAATGCCTGATACAAGGCACCAAATTTCTGCTGGAGATCTTCTTCGGTGTAGCCGGCTATCTCAAAGGCCTTGACCATTATGTCGAGACTATGGTTTCTAACAGCACCCGAAGAGAGCTCAATACCGTTACATACTATATCATACTGGTATGCAAGGATTTCCAAAGGATCCTTTGTATTGAGCGCTTCCAACCCACCTTGCGGCATGGAGAAGGGGTTGTGGGTAAAGTTGATCTTCTTTTCCGCATTATCATATTCAAACATGGGGAAATCATTTACAAAACAGAAACGGTAAGCGTTCTTTTCACATATGTCGAGGCGGGTGCCAAGTTCTGTGCGGATCTGTCCGGCAAACAGGGCTGCGCGCTCTTCCTTGTCGGCTATAAAGAAAATTGTATCGCCAGGTTCAAGGCCTGCAATTTCTGCTATCTCTCTTTTCATTTCATCGGGTATAAACTTGTCTATAGGTCCCTTGTAAGTCATATCACCACTTACCTCAAGGTAGCCAAGACCGCCCATGCCTATTGAGGTTGCAAACTGCAGCAGCTTTTCATGGAAGCCCTTGGACATTTCGGCATGAACTCTTACTGCGCGGACAGTCTTGTTGTGAAAGGGCTTGAAGGTACATCTCTGGAAGAAATCCGACAGGTCTATTATTCTTAACGGGTTGCGCAGGTCCGGCTTATCGGTGCCGAACTCAAGCATTGCCTGCTTATAGCTGATTACGGGATATGGAGCTTCGGTTACAAAGAAATCTTCGGGGGCAAATTTCTTAAATGCAGCTGTAAGAACTTCTTCACCTGCGTGGAATACATCTTCCTGGGTAGCAAAGCTCATCTCGAAATCCAACTGATAAAACTCTCCGGGAGATCGGTCGGCACGGGCATCCTCATCACGGAAGCAGGGTGCTATCTGAAAATACCTGTCAAAGCCGGATACCATAAGGAGCTGCTTATACTGCTGGGGAGCCTGCGGCAGTGCATAGAACTTTCCTTTATATTTACGGGAAGGTACGATATAATCTCTTGCACCTTCAGGTGACGATGCACATAAGATGGGGGTCTGAATTTCCAGGAAGCCCATGTCGGTCATTTTCTGCCGGAGGAAACTGATAACCTCCGAGCGGAAAATAATATTATCTTTAACCTTCTTGTTGCGTAAGTCAAGATAACGGTACTTAAGGCGCAGATCTTCACGTGTTTCCTTTGAAGTCACAACTTCGAAGGGAAGCTGTTTGTATACCTTTCCCAAGACATCGACAGAATGGGCTTCCAGCTCGATGGTTCCCGTAGGAATCTTTGGATTGTATGTCTCTTCGTCACGGCATTCGATCACACCTTCGATTGAAATACAATCCTCCTTGTTGATGCCTTCCAGAAGATTTGTGTCGCGCATTACAACCTGCATGACGCCATACATATCCCTGAGATCTATAAAAGATACACCGCCGTGGTCACGTATATTTTCAACCCAACCTGCAATCTTCAGTGTTTTGCCAACATCACCTTCACTGATGTTGTTTAAAGTCCTGTTCCGGTAAATATTTGATGTGTTCATAAGTTATCTCCTTTATTGATATTTGAGCATAAAAAAAGCTCATCCAAAACTAAAAAGTCCAGGACGAACATATAATGTCCGCGGTACCACCTGAATTACTGACTAACAGTCACTCAACGGTTCAAAAACCATGCTGTTTAACGCACTAGCATACGTCGCACCTACTGGTCAGGGCTGGTATATACATTTTTGCCAGAATTCAATAAATGTATAACTAAACCTGAGGTTCAGATTGCGGCTGATAAAGTGTTATTCACGCAATTTCACTTTATGGAGTTCTCACCGGCCTCCACTCACTGGAAACGATAAATTACGCTACTTCTCTTCGTCGCTGCCTTTTCTGAAAACAATTGATTCTCACGAAATCATGCAGTCATCTTCTTTATGCCAGGTGTTCATTGGAAAAGTCATCCTCACTGTTTGAACACCTTGGAACAGGTAACTGTCCCCCAATATCACATCCTCTCGATTCTTTAAAAACAGTTCAAAAAAAGAGCCACATATGTAAATATTATTTACCAATGTGGCTCTTATCTGTCAGTCTCCACACAGGCACAACACGTTAAGCGCTTGCACCTGTGATTAATTTTTTCACAAATACAAGCGCTAAATATTGTCCCCTCTATTCAGTTTTGTTAACTGAAATTTAGACATATTAGCCTTCCTGCTTTCTTTTTTTAAATTTTAGCATACTAAAGTACCAAAAGTCAACTGGTGGTCTGTAACATCTAAACCGTATATTGCACGGTGAGGAAAATTCTCTCAGGACTAGGCGAAAGAGGGCGGAATAATTGCTTTATTCCAACCAAGTACTGCGTAGCAGTACTTTTCGACAACGCAGTTCTGAGGAAATTTAACCGCCGGCAATGTATGAATTTAGATGTTACAGACCGCTAACATATATGTTACAGCTTATCCGCACTTAACTCCAGAAATTTTTCAATGTCCTGTTCGATTGTTTTTAAGGAATTTCTCCAGAAATCAATACTTCGAACATCAATATTCATCATTTTTGTTACATCTTCTATTTTGTTCTTGCCGGTGACGCTTAACAGAGCTTCGTAGTCCTTGACAAAAGCTTTTCCTCTTTTTTCATATTCAGCATAAAGCCCTTTTGCAAAAAGCTGTCCAAAGGCATAGGGGAAATTGTAGAAGTTGGTGTTTGCTGTATAGTAGTGCGGTTTACAGGCCCACATATATTTGTGCATATATTCGGGATCCAAACCGTCGCCATAAGCTTCCTTTTGAGCCCACAACATTATTTCATTCAATTCTTCGGTGCTTAACGAACCGTCTTTTCTTTTTCTGAACAGCTCACTTTCAAAAAGGAAACGGCTGTAGATATCAACGATTACCTGTGTGGTGTCACTTAACTCCATTTCCAGAATTGCGAAAGCTTCCTCTTTTGAGGCTGTTTTTATAGCCGCCTTTTTAACTATGGTCTCACAGAAGGTTGAGGCGGTCTCGGCCAAAGGCATAGGATAATCGCTGTTAAGAATGCTTTCATTCTTTGTACATTCATCATGAAAAGCGTGTCCCAATTCGTGTACCATAGTTATAATATCGCTGAAGGTTCCGCCGAAGTTCAGCATAACTCTGCTCTGACCGATAACGTGCAGGTCCTGGCAGAATGCACCCCCGATTTTCCCATCCCTGGGATAAACGTCAATCCAGTTGGATTCTATGGCCTTTTTTGCAAAATCCGCAAGCCGGTCACTGAAGGTTCTGTAATTATCTTCTACTATTTTTACAGCCTTTTCGTATGTATATTTTTTTTCCAAATCTCCCATGGGTGCAAACAGGTCGAAGAAAGGAAGTCCATTTTTACTTCCCAATAATTGTCCTTTAGTACGAAGGTATTTTCTGAAGGAGGGAAGACTTTCCTTCATTGCAGCCAGCATGGCATCCAGAGTCTGCGCTTCCATTCTGGAGTTGAACAGAGTTTCTTCCAGAGGAGAGCCAAAGCCTCTCATTTCAGTAACAGTTATAACCTCACCTTTGATACCGTTCAGACATGCAGCCAGAGAATCATCAATTTTCTTATATGATGCCAGTTCAGCTTCATAAGCTTTTTTTCTCAGCTCCCTGCTGCTTTCGTAAGCCATATTTCTTATAATGGATAGGGGCAGCTGCTTTTTCTCTCCGTCCAATTCTATATCAACTTTTAAGGTTGAGGTCAGAAGATCCTTAAGCTTTAGCCAGGCGCTTGAACCGGTATTTTTCATTCTGGCTATGATGGCTTCCTGCCTGCCTTCGAGAATATGTGAACTCTTTTCAATTATTTCCTTTAAGTAAAATTCATGCTCCTTCAATAAATCGGAAGCTTGTATAACACTATCAATATTTGCGGCCGCACCTATCCATTTGTTGATTTTTGCATCTGCTTCGGCAACAGAGCTGAGCTTTACCTCAAGGATTTCCATATTTTTTGTGGCTTTCTCATTTTTGGTATCAACAGTATAGGATAGCTCTGAATAGCTGTACAACCTGCTGGCTAATCCAGAGAGACCGGTTTTCAATTCTATAAACTGTTCGAGTATGGCTTGAATATCTGTACTGCTTCCGACGGTATTATCCACCCACTGGATATACTCTTTCAAGATATTGTCCAGAGAATTCAAATCCCTTTTGAAGTCCTCACCATCAAATGACGAATATAAGTCTTTCAAACTCCACAAATAATCCATGTTGCTTCCCTCCTAAATTTTGGTCATACTATGAGTATACAACAAATCGTGTGTTAATAATATCAAATAAATCATAGTCTGTAAGAAGATAAAATGATAGTAATAGTATTGGTAAATTTAAAGTAACAGGAGGTTTATCATGTCACAAACAGAAGATGTCGTTAACAGACAGCGTGAGTATTTTTATTCAGGAGAGACAGCGGAGATTTCATTCAGACTGAATGCTCTTAAAACCCTGGAAAGAACTATCAAAGCCTATGAACATAAAATATTTGAGGCTTTAAAGAAAGATCTGAATAAGTCACCCTTCGAAACTTATATGACCGAAATAGGAATTATACTTGATGAGATCAAATATATAAGTAAAAATTTAAAAAGCTGGTGTAGAAATAAACGGGTTAAAACTCCGTTATCACATTTCAAGGCTACGTCATACATTATTTCCGAGCCATATGGTGTAGTTCTTATCATGTCTCCCTGGAATTATCCCTTCCAGTTGACTATCGCTCCTTTGCTTGGAGCAATAGCAGGAGGGAATTGTGTTATTTTGAAGCCTTCCGAGTATTCGGTACATACCAGCCGCCTGTTAAGTAAAATTATCGGCGAGAGTTTTGATGAGCGGTATATTACAGTGCTTGAGGGAGGGAGCGAAGTCAACCGTCTGCTGCTTCAGGAGAACTTTGATTACATATTTTTTACCGGAAGTGCAAGTGTGGGAAGAATAGTCATGGAAGCTGCAGCCAGGCAGCTGATACCTGTAACACTGGAGCTGGGTGGTAAAAGTCCCTGTATAGTGGACCGGGACGTGAATATTGACATGGCTGCCAGGAGAATAATCTGGGGTAAATGCCTTAACAGCGGACAGACCTGTGTAGCGCCGGATTACATCTATGTAGACCGGGAGGTAAAAGATGCATTGATAGAAGCCATGAAAAAGTATATAACCAGGTTCTACGGTGAGGAACCCTGCAGTAATGCTGAATATCCCAGGATCATAAATGAAAGGCATTTTAACAGGCTAAGAGCACTTATGAATAAAGGAACAATACTTGCGGGAGGTACGGTAAACACCGTTACCTTACAAATATCACCTACCATTATTGATAATGTGACCTGGGAGGATCCAGTCATGCGTGATGAGATATTCGGTCCGGTGCTGCCCGTCCTTGAATATGACAGGATATCCGAAGTTACGTCCGAAATCAACAGGCACCCCAAGCCATTGGCGTTGTATCTTTTTACAAACAATAAGCGGGTAGAGGAAGTGGTGCTGGGAAAGGTTTCCTTCGGAGGAGGCTGTGTTAATGATACCATCATACATCTTGCCTCCTCACACCTCCCGTTTGGAGGGGCAGGTGCCAGCGGAATCGGGGGTTATCACGGGAAATGGAGCTTTGATACCTTTACCCGACAAAAAAGCATATTAAAAAAATCCACAATGTTTGATATAAACCTCAGATATGCACCATATGGAAATAAATTAAAGCTGCTGAAAAAAATCATGTGATAAGGCGAAACCTTTGTGACGGCCTATTTAGTGCGGGTGAGAGAAGCCTGCCATAACAGCTTTACGGCTCTATTCAGACCCAGCGTCTCTGTGATCTGGGTTGATATTCATGCCTTTGCTTTTTAAGTCTTTGATTATAAAAATTCCTCACTTTGTATCATTACTGCGTCTCCTCACAAAGAGAAGACTTCGTTTTTTGTGGGGATTTTTGAACCGTTTGTTAAGGGTATTTAAGCATCGTTTTTGACAACATAATCATTACCAACCAGTTTCATACAAAAAGCCACCTATCTTACTACATGTAAGAGAGGTGGTTTTATACAATATTTTATAACTTTACGGAATTTACTTAAGGAAACTCTCTACTTTTATATTGCTTTTAAGTTCTTTAACTTTCTGATTGTAAAAATCAATGAATTTGGAATTTAATTCTTTAGCATCTTGTATGTTGTTTTCCTCTTTATACTTTTCTTTAAGTACATTTTTGTATTTACCACATGTTAAAGCTTTCTTGTATGCTGGTTTTACAGTTTCCCAGTATTCATCTTCACTTAACTTTAAACCACTAATATATTCTTTAAATGCTTCATACTGTTTACTATCTAATTCGATAGCTTCCTGAGCAGATTTAATCGCTAAGTTTACTTCTTCCTCCGATGCTGTCATACCTTCTTTTATTGCTTGCTTATACACTACCTGACGATCTAGAATTTTATCAAGAATTTGCTGATCGGACAGTTTATTACCCTCACTTGAGTTTAGAAATAATTTATAGGTATCAAATCCTTCTATAGTTATTTTTTCACCATCAATAGTTGCAACAATATCATTTCCAACACTGCTTAGGACTTTTGCCTGTTCAATCCCAAGAAGTCTTGCCACATTATTATTTTGTATTGCTGCGTAACCCACAGCACCAAATACTAAAATTGAAATAACAAGAACAAGAGCAATTGATATTTTTCTTTTATTAGACTTTACATTACTAATTGTCATAAAATTCTCCCTTCACTATTACTTAATTTAAAGCGGAACCTCCTTCTTCATATTCACCAATGCCCCATAATTGAGTACTTGTAGCTAAATTTGTAGCAATAGTTCCAGCTAATCCTCCGTTCCTAATGTCAAAATTTATTACGTATATATTCGAACGGTTAACCAAATATTATATTAGCATTATCTACCATTTTTTCTAAATATCTTTAATTTAAATTTAATAAAAACTTAATATTTTACACATTTTTAAGCTTTTGCAGGAAGTGAAACTCTACCTGCCATAGTTAACCATTGAATCTGCAATGTAAGTATTTGTTGCATATAATGGAAAAGGCAGACAGCAAATCTGCTGTCTGCCCTGCCAAACGCCACGGTTCATATCTTGTCCCTATGGACCCCTGTTTGCTATCTGAATCTTGGTATATCATCCAAATCTTCCACCTCGGGGTTATTTGGATCAGCACTCAGATATTCTCCGCCGTTCTTTCCTCTGACGACATTGTAACCCTCCAGGTTACCCTGTTTTGCCATCAATACAGCATAATTAAAAGAGCAGGTGTTACCGTTTTCAAACATAACATCGGTAATAATACCGTCGTCATTTCTTCTGACCTTGGCAATTCTGGTTCCCAGTCTCATACGGTTTCTCCTTTCTCAAATAATTAATTTATCAAAAGAACTTCAATATTAGTTTTTCATTATTATAAAACATTAAACTGACAAAAATATGAACTGATGTAAAAAGCCGATCAACATAATTTAACATCAGGAATTCAAAGAATTGCTTACAAATTTAATAAATGGTAAAATTAAGTAAATTGTCAAATAAGGGACAAAAAATTACACGGCGCAGCCCGGCTGTGTATAACAATTAATTGGTTAGGGAGAATTTATAAATATGGTTAATGATATAAACTATGATGATAAATCCATTCGGTCAGGTAGCAGTGGTTGTAATTTATAGAAAACTGTTAAATTATAAAAAAGCCTCTCTCTAGTTAGCATTAAAAGAAAATATTAATTAAATTGAGGCACCTTTAATAAGGAGAAAATATGCAGATACGTAATATGGTTATAGATGACTATGAGGCAGTTTTTAAGCTATGGACGAATACATCGGGAATGGGAATGAGAAGTCTTGACGATTCAAAGGAAGGTATTGGAAGGTTCCTCAGGAGAAATCCGGCTACAAATTTTGTAGCGGTGGAGGATGGCGTAATAATTGGAGTGACGCTTGGAGGACATGACGGAAGAAGAGGATACATATATCATACTGCGGTGGATTCAGGCTACAGGGGAAGAGGAATAGGCAGAAAGCTTGTAGAATCTGTTATTGCAGCTTTTGAAAATGAAGGGATCAACAAGGCGGCACTGGTGGTTTTCAAAACAAATGATACAGGAATCAAATTCTGGCACTCTCTTGGCTGGGAGCAGAGACAGGATTTGAACTACTACAACAAAAGCATGAATAATAACAATCAATAACAAAGGAGTGTACAATATGCAATTACAAAATAACAGTGTTTTTTTCCCAGGAATACCTTTATTAATGATATTTAACTTATTAGTGTACCTGGGTATAATAGTAATGGTTGTCGTCGGCTTCATTTTTCTGGTTAAATTCCTACGTGCCGGAACAAAAGCCTTTAATCTGTATGTCCGAAACAATTCACAGCCCAATGAAAAAAGCAGCAGTGAAGTTAAAAACAATTAATTTTGTAATACTTTTATAATATAAAAAACTGGAACATTTTTCTTCAAGCATAAGTCTAATCATACATAAGCCGGCAAATATCAGACATGAAATATTCGCCTTAGCGGATGTTTGAGTAAAAAATTCAATTATTTTGTAGCCGTTATATGGCTCATGGAGGTTTATTATGAAGATAAGAGTTTCAGGAATTATACTGGCAGGCGTAATATTATTATCAGGTTCATCAGCGTTTGCACAATCAACAGTGAAAGAAGATTCAAAAGTTATTATTAATTTTAAAGATATAAAGACTCATTGGTCTGCAGAAGCGGTACAAAATCTTCTGAAGATGAACGCAATACCATTCAGCCAGGATAAGTTTGTCCCGGGAAAGGCTGTTTCAAGAAGTGACTTTGCAGTCATGCTCCACAATGCGCTGGATATTAATATCGAATACTTTAAGGAGCCGGAAATAAAGGACTACTTTGATGATATCAAGCAGGATGCATCTTATGCAGCAGCAGTAATTGATCTGGTAACAGCAGGAATCTTTGAGGGGAAGGGAAGTTTTAAACCACAGGCATCAATAACGCGGGAAGAGATGGTTCACTACATCATGCAGGCTTACAAGTACAAGATGGGTGACAGATATGCATTGATCAACATAGGCCCGGCGAGCTTCAAGGATGTTGATGCCATCACTCCGGAATATGGCGGAGATGTGGCCAGAGCACAACACTACAAGCTTATTGCAGGGTCAGGTAACAATATGTTTCAGCCCAAGAAAGCGGCTACCCGGGCAGAAACAGCCGTAGTGATTAATAAGCTGGTAAAACTTCTGGCTGAACAAAATCAGCATGTGACCATCAGTCCTGACGCAATAATAACAAATGATTCAATAGAAATGAAGCTGAACATTACAAATAATTCTCAAAAGGATATTATTTTAAATCATTCGTCAGGCCAGAAATTTGATTTTGCACTGCTGGATGCGGATAGGAATGTCATTTACAGATGGTCGGCCGATAAAATGTTTACCATGGCGCTTACAAGTACAAAAATTGAGCCCGGCAAAACTCTTGGATTCAGTGATACATTATCAGGAGATGTATATGCGGCTATTAAGGATAAAGTGGTTTACTTAAAGGCTTATCTCATAGGAAAATCCGATTCCTTCAGCATTGATGACAATGGATATGAAATAAAGGTCAGATAAATCATTGATTTAAATAAAGAGTTGATATATCATTGAATATACACTATATATTCAATTAATATATCAACTCTTTTAAATTAAAAAAACTTTGGTAGCCGGTTTTATACTATTTTGGAATGGATATCAGCGGTGTCTTTGTTGTGCGAACAATTCAATGATTTTTCTTTCTTTTTTATGGATTCACTGTTAAAAATTTTAAAATTTATAAAGGACAGAATTTCATCCTTATCTTTTGTGTTAAGTTTTCTATAGCATGTTAACAGCTCATCCTCATCCTGGGAAAGTTCTGCTAACGAATTGGAAAACGTATCGCCTGAAATGTTCATCCGGTCCAGGTTATTAAGAAATTCTTCCTGCTGTGCAGGAGACAGAGTCTGAATTTTTTCAAGTATCCTGATTTGCTGGCTGCCAAGCGGTTCCCCTAAAATAGTTTTTTTCTTAAGCAGTGCTTCATTATACTTCTCTCCAAAACCATCTTTTAGCCATATTTCATTAACGCAAAATTGCGAGATTATGTTTTTAATTACAGATTCGGTTAACCTTCTATCATTCTTTTCCAGCATCGATACAGCAGAATCTTTTAACCCGATTATTTGACCAAATTTTTCCTGGGTTAATGCATGATCCTTTCTAATCTCTTTAATTCTACTTCCGATATCTGACATAGGATGTTTCCCTCCAAAACTCCACAAAGTGAATTTTATTGTTGTAATATTTATCATAACCTGTCATAAAATGATTAAAATTGGTTGACAATTCCACAGAGTGAGAATATAATAAGGATAGATAAATATATCATAGCATTAATCAATATATCACAATAAGCTAATTCCCACCACAAAAATAGATGTCCGGTTTATAAATTTCCCTTCCGAAAACCACATCGAAAAACCAGTGCACTGACATTGTATAGTTTATGGACGAAATATTGTATAAAAGCTATTTCAGCTTATGTTGGAGGTAAAACATGAGTACAAGGAATAAGTTGAGGGCAAATATTGACGGGAAACAAATAAAAATTAGACTTATAGAGCTCGGAATGTCTCAGGCGGATCTTGCAAGGGCTACAGGTGCCAGCAAGCATTATATAAATCATATAATAAGCGGATACAGATCCGGGTATAAATACAGGGAAGCAATTGAGAGAGTCTTAGGGATAAAATCCGAATGATAACAATATAGACACAGTTATTTTATAGACAAATCCGGAGGATGGCATGTATGCCATCCTTCTTTAAAACATGCTTCTCAAGTATTATATTTAATAGATTTTATATAGATTATCTTATAAATAAATGGTCTCGAATTTTCGGGTTTGGTAGGAGGTTAATAATGATTTCTTTATCAGCAATCGAGTCATGCAAGATATTAGCTGATGTATTGTCTCATATGATCCCTGGAGGAGTTGCATTTTGTATAATCGAAGAGGATACAGTTATCTGGTCATTAAAACCGGAGACATTCAAATTGGATGTATTCCATGTCGGTCAAAAGGTTACAGCCGGCAGATCAACCGTACAGGCTGGTAATGAAAAAAAAGTTATTACACAGAATAACCTGCAAAGTGTTTACGGAAAAAGATTAGCCATTGTATCGGTACCTATTATTAATGATACGGATAATTCCAACAGCGCAGTTTCAACGGCATATCCCATGCTGCACCCCGTTGCAGCCGCTTTTGGAGACTTCGCACCGATTTTAACAGAAATGTTCCCCGAAGGATCATTTATATATATGTCAGATCTGGAGAAGATAGCTCATAGACAAACTTCATCAAATTTTGATATACCCAAACTGACAGTTGGGCATATTTGGAGCGAAACAGATATCACATACAAGGTCATAACATTAAAGCAGCCCGTCCTGTCCGAGCTGGATTCATCAAAATATGGCATCCCGGTTTTTGTGGCCACTTATCCGTTGACAGATGAAGTGGATCACGACGAGGTAGCTGCTACACTTGGAATTATAACTCCAAAGAAAACCTCCTGTACACTGAGCGATTTGTCCGGTAATCAGGAAGGCGGATTGGACGGAATTTCGGCAGTTATACAAGCGCTTGCGGCTTCTGCGACAGAAATAAACTCAAAAGAACAGGAACTAAACATAAGTATTAAAGAGGTAATGGGTATTTCGGATGAAATTAATAAAGTCTCGGGTTTTATAAAAGAAATTTCAAACGAAACAAATATGCTTGGATTAAATGCTGCCATAGAAGCTGCAAGAGCGGACGAGAACGGGAAAGAGAAAGAGAAGGGTTTCAATGTGGTAGCTGAGCAAATAAAAAGGCTTTCCGATCAATCCAGGAGCACACTACCGGTAATTAAAAAGCTTACGGAGAATATAAAGGAAAAGGTGAGTGAAGCAGAAAAAAAGAGTATTAATTCATTGTTTTCCAGCCAGGAACGGGCTTCAGCCACTGAAGAAATTACAGCAAGTGTACGGGAGATAATGGCTATGGCGGAGGAGCTTAACAAAATTTCCAAAATAGTATAATACGGCATAGAAAAGCTCCTCAGGCAAATAATATTTGCAGGGGAGTTTTTGTGTGTATACAATTTTTGTAAACAAATGAATTGAAATATATCCCGTGTAATAGTAATATTAATAGGTAACTATTGGGATTAATATTTCAGGAGGATTTTTAGTGAATAATATTGAACCGCTCAAAGTAAATAAAAAATATCCGGGTCCTGTGGCAGCAGGTATATTTTTCTCACTTACTACTTTATTTTTGATATATGGAGGAGGCCTTCTCTCCTTTAAAAATAATTACCTGAATAGTGGGATCGGTGAACTGGCTTTTGTGTTGCTCCCTGTTTTGATTTTTTTAATTGCAGGCCGGTATAACCTCAAAGATACCTTAAAGCTTAAAAAGACAAGGCCTGTCAACTACCTGATTGTTGTATTCCTTATGATATTCGGCCTGCCTGTGGTGGGAGTGATGAATGCAATAGTTTTGGGGCTGATAAGATTGATATTTGGCAGAATTCTGCCGGTTCCGCAGCTGGATATACCAAATGTTCCTACTCTTTTTGTAGCCTTGCTGGTTATCGGTGCTTCGGCAGCGGTGTGTGAAGAAATCCTGTTCAGAGGAATGATCAGCAAAGGTTATGAGAAGCTGGGCACTGCAGGTTCACTTATTTTAACCTCGGTTTTGTTCGGCATACTGCACAGGGACTTGCAGAAGGGTGTCAGTACTATTCTTCTGGGTGCTCTTATCGGATTTATAGTATACAGGACCAAAAGCATCTATACCGGTATGACTGCCCACTTTACCAATAATTCAATAGCTGTTCTGCTCACATATGCTTCCGGTAAACTGGCAGAAAGAATGGATGGCATGGGTGTGGATCAAATCGAAAACTTTGATTTTTCAAATATACCCACCATTTCCATCATAATTGCAGCGGTGTTTTACGGGATATTGTTTTTAGGCTGTCTGGGTGGTTTTATAGGATTAATGTATGCCTTTTTAAAAACCACCGAAGGAAATTTCAAAATCCCTTCCCACCTGACGCAGCTTATAAATAACCGGGAAGAAACGGAAAAAGCAGCATATGTCCCAACCCCTGAGAATAAAGGTTTTGGTATTGCTGCATTTATAAGTGTACTGCCGGGTGTGCTTTTGATATTCCTGACATTCACAGGTCAAATACTTGAGCTCATGAATGTTAAAACAGGAATAATATATGAGTTGTTGAGAGTCTTGCGCTTGATATGACTTAACGGGAAGCCTGTGAAGCGATCAACTCCCCATACACAAAGCTTCCCGGTTTGACTGAATCAGGCCTTAAGGCTTCTGATATCAATCCCTGCAAGAACAAGTCTGTCAAAATGCCCAATGATTCTTGAGGCAATGCGCTCGGTGTAGAGGTCAAAGAGTTTCTTTGGCCCCAGATTTGTGGAAATGATAGTTTTACACGGATTCAGACCGTTATTGGCCTGGCGGGTATTCAGAATATTGAGCAGCTCGGCATATCTGGCATCACTTAATGTCTCTGTTCCCAGATCGTCAATAATTAAAAGCTCAACACCAAATATACTCTGGTATTTACCGTCATTGTAGTTGTCTTCCTTAAAGGCCATCATCTTATGTTCCGTTACAATATCGAATAAAACCGGTGCTGTCAAATAAAGCACTGTTCTTCCCTGATTCAGAAGCTCCCTTGCAATACAAAGAGACAGGAAGGTCTTTCCTACCCCGGTACGGCCGCTGAAAAAAAGGTTTTTGTAATCCGGATTATCGATGTTCGCAATAAATTCCAGGCAGGTTCTTTTTATATTAATGATATTTTCCCTTGGAGAAACAGCTATTCCGTATCTCTCCTGGTCAACTTCCTCAGGGTAATTTGTCTCGTCGAAGTTTTCAAAACTTTCGGTTCCGTTAAGACTTATATTTGAACGCGCAAACAGATGATTTATCATCTGCTGTTTATAGCAGGAACACCTCTGGGAACCGGATGTTTCGGTGATATAACCGGTATCTTTGCATTTCTCACATTGGTACCGGGGACTGAAGAAGTCGGGACGGATGTTGTTTGCTGCAAGAATACTGGTTTTTTCATCCGAAAGCACTTTAAGATTATGTTCCAATTCGGACAGAAGTTCTGAAGAGGAACCATTTGAAGTCAGAATCAGCCGGTTGTACTTTAACCCCATAAAACTGATCTGATTATCAATCTCCAATAATCGGGGTATTTTTGCGTACAGTCCAGCCTTTTTCTGTTGGGCAAGGTCTGCCGACACTTTTTGCCTTCTCTCATATTCTCTTGCAATAGTATTATGTATATCTCTATTCATATAAACTCCACTAGGTGGTCTGTAACATCTAAAAGGTATTTTGTACGGCGAGGAAATTTTCTCAGGACAACGTGTTCCGGGGGAATTTTAACCGCCGCAATATATGATTTTAGGTGTTGAAGATCACTAAATTTAAGGTTTTTTAGGATTTATTCGTATTGGTAAAAAAGTTATCATAATAGTCATCGTTATATTTCCGCTGCTCAAAGTTATCTCTTTGTGACTCTTTGGAAGGCTGTTTCTGCGCAGTTTGACCGTTCTGGCCGTTTTGGTACTGCGCCTTGACACTTGCTTCGTAGCCCTGAATCTCCTGTGCATTCATAAGCCCAAGATCATGCCATTTTGAGAGCAGGTTATTGAGGAATCTGAAGTCGGGATTGGTCTTGCCAACTGTTTTCTTCAGTGCGATTTCAATAACATCCATGTCATACTTGTAATCAATAACCCACTTCTCTACGAACTCATTTTCATATTCGGTCAGTGCCCTCCTCAGGCGAAGTTTTTTAATGATAGTGCCTTTAATACCTCTGACCTGGGACATTTCTTCAAAATACTTCTCGAGATCGAAAAAGTTTTGAATACCTCGCCTGTGCCAATTGGAGGCCACTGCCTCAATATAGCTTTTATGGAAGGTGTTGTTGTCATGACAGTACTTGAAGAGAGTATACATCACATCCTCATCAAATTTATATATGGAAAACCAGTTATCAATGGTCAGGTACCAGTTCGGAGGCATAAGCCCCTGAAAGAACTTGGAGTTGATAGCTGAGAGGGTATTATTTCTGCTCTTGTTTTTTTCAAAATTTTCATTGGCCTGCTCGGGAGTGGATACGGTTTTAAGACGATAGATCCGTTTGGTCTCGAGCTCCTTCAGGTCTGTGAGTTTTATCCGGTCTTCCACCCAGCTGATAACCTCAAGATTATCCAAACTGGTAAGGGCGGCTTTTACCTCCTCAAGAGACAGATTAAGAGTCTTGGCCAATTCGTCAGTAGTGGCCTTTTTATTGTGCTTGCACAAAAAAAGCATGTAAATATACACCTTTATACAGGTGCTGTCCATAGAAGGCATATACTGGCTGATAAAAATATCTGACACTGCTGTGTCAGAATATAAAAGTGATTTGGAATCCTCAAAAAACATTTAATCTCCCATCTGCGTCAAAACAAACCGTTTTCCGCACTGTCTCTGTCTACTTTTACTTCTCTTATAAAAATATTATTTTAAGAATAAAAGATAAAAGTAATGTTATAAACATTATATCATACATAGTATCAATTTGTTTTTCAGTATGATTAAAAAACAAGTGAAAGAGAGGATGATACTATTTTTAGTATAAAAATGAAGCCTGAACTGAGCGCTGCTTCAAAAACACACGTAAAAATGGCCTATATGTGTAGGAAACATGTAGAATTTGCAGGATTTATTAATTGTGATGCAAAAACTATTGACAGGAGGTTGTTAAAGATGCTAGACTATATCCAATAAAGCAAAG
>JAEVZU010000196.1 GCA_023392075.1 Bacillota bacterium
ACGCAAGTCAGTTTCTGATTTACTTTCATTGTAGATCTTTTTCAAAACCGGGATCAGATACAGATATATTCTGAAATCACCTTTCAGTAAATCATACTCCACCGAGAGTTTGTTCAGCTTATGGTTCTTCATAGCGGTATCGGACATGGCTATAAGCGTCTCTTCAAGATACTTTTTGGGATCTCTTGAATCTCCGTCCAGTTTTTCAATTATTTCAGCCAGGGATTCCATTTTGCCGGTTACGGCTTCTTTTACAAGATTGTCTCTTGAATTAAAGTGATAGTTTATCAACCCTGTCCCTATTCCGGCGGCTTCAGCAATTTTTCGAACGGTCACATCGTCGGGATTTTCGGTTGATTCCAGCAATTCCATTGTAATTTCCAATATTCTTTTCTTTGTATCGTCCTTCTTAGAGCCCATACTCTGCTCCTCTTTATATATGAATTATTATTGTTGAACGTTTATTGAACATGTTCAATTATATAAAGAATATTTTTATCCGTCAATATATTTTTAATATCTGTAATTATCTTTTTATTTCTTTCAGCAAAAAATCAGAAAAGTACTTTTTGATTATTTCATCAAAAGTCCGGCTGTTTATGACTTGCTTTTGTGTTTCAGCAGGATAGTACAGGTCAACAACCGCCCCTTTTTGAATTCTTTCATACAATAATTTTAATGCACTGATCAAAGCCTGCATTGGTGCGGCAGTCCCGTAACCAAATGCGTCAATAAAGCAGGACCATACCGGTGCAATAATATATGCCGCATGCTTGGCAGCATATTTTGCATCCTTCATGGATATGCCATGTTTAAAATATTTATGTATAGCAGTATTTTATCATTGTAATTTCAATCAGTACAACAAGTTAAATTAAAAAGAGCTTATGGAGTATATTCACGGAATACCCCATAAGCTCAGTTAGATAACTTTAAATTATTATTTTATCGCATTATTTTTCAAGTCTGGTGGCTATTCTCACTATCTGCGGCGCAGGCTCGCTGTCGTGGAAAAACTTTATGCGGTTTATGCCTTTCAGAAGATTTACCTTGACTTCCTTCGTCCCCACAATATCCCATCTCGATGGGCCCCAGCCACTGGTATTGAACAAGACTGAAATTATCGGCACGGCACCGTTTACCGTTATCATTACGGGCCTGTTTTCCCCCGAGCAATAGTCTATGCTGAGCACATATTCTCCCTGCTCGTCTGCTTCAATCCGCTCAAATACTATGCTGCCTCCATTTCCTACGCCTTCGGCTTTCAGCTGCTGTGAATTTTCGCAGACAGGAATTATGTCCACCCCCCCTTCGGTTTTTGCCATATCAACCGTATAGAATATGTCAGGGTTCGGGGCATTGTCTATTAATTCAATTTTGCTTACGGCAAGACCGTCTCCGGAGATTTTGCCCATTTCCATGCTGTTGATGCCTTTTCTGAAAAACATCACCGTATCAAATGTACGGAAAACCTTGTTTCCTCCGCTTGCCGGAAGTTCCGAACCCAGCGTTCCTTCCTCCGTCTTCAGACGGACAGCGGCTGCGCCCCGGGAAGCATAGGTTATTCTTAATGTGTACCTGCCGTCTCTTTCCGCCGCCATATTTTCAAACACTGCTTTATCCTTCAGGATAACCGCCCTGTCCCCGTTTTCATATGCCATCAATGCCGAGGCTCCCTTAAGTGAGGCATTTTCAGCAGTACAGCAGGTTTTTCTGTCACTCATATAGCCGCTGCAGGCACCTGATTTCAGCTCCACGCATCCGTCACTTATATATACAGACGCCCCGCCACAGGCAAGCAGTTCCAGTGTCAGAACATCTCTCCCTGTAACGGTTCTGCTCTCTTTTACAAGCATATGGCCCTCACTGTCGTCTCTATAAATTTCAGCGGCAAATTCACCGGCAGGCAGGAAATCCATAGGGAGCTCAATAGCTCTGGCCTCCGCTGTAATGCACCCGATAAACCATTCCTTCCCTACATAGCGGAGCATGGCGGCATACTCTCCCGGAGAGCCTTTCAGCAGCTGCATCCCATCATACCTGGGATACTGGCGTCTCAGATATTCGGTGCCCTTCCAGGCCTCCAGATGGTATATGGACTCGGAAATATGCTGAACTCCCGATTCATACACTACCGACAACGCCAGCTGATGCCCCTGGGTGGTATTCCTGTTTTCGTTTGAGAAGCCTGTAACGGTGTAATCCATGGGGCCTACTACATTTCTTGTGAACGGAACGGTACAGTTATGGACCGCATCCGGCATACCGCTCCATTTATAATGTTCCAGCCCCATTATACCCTCTTCCGTCATGAGATTGGGATAGGTTCTCCCTTCCCCGGCAGGTTTTGTACTGCCGTGGAAATTGATCATAAGTTTATGGTTGGTCATTATGTCAGCTATCATATTATACTGCCACATGGTGTGCTGTGAATCGTTCATAAAGAAATCCACCTTCAGGCCCACAACACCCCACTCCGCCCATCTTGCTATCTTTTCCGACGCCTTTTCAAAGGTATCCACCGCCTGCATATCCGACCACAGCCAAACGGTAACGCCCTTCTCCCGGGCATAGTCGCACAGTGCCTTCACCCAGCTGTCATCCCAGCCGGCATCGACTGTAACGCTTTCAAAGCCCAGAGCCGCCGCAAAGTCAACATATCTCTTTTGCTCGCTGTAAAGCTGTGCCCCGTTTTCAAAGGACCACCAGGACCATATGTTTCTGCTGGGCTTGATCCAGGACGTGTCTTCAATGACCGATGCCGGATTCAGATTGTAGTTAAGCGTACTGTTGACCAGTTCATTCAGGGAATCAAAAATACCTATTACCCTCCAGGGGCTTTCAAAGGGCAATTTCCCGTTCATGGGCCCGGTCTGCTCAGGTGCAAAGGACACCGAAAGTTTTCTTTCACCGGCCCCTGTCAAATGGCAGGAGCAGTAGCTTCCGCCGGTATTCAGCAAGCCTGCCTCGGTTATCATTATCCAGGACTTCCGGCCATCATCGGAAAACAAGCCCGGCATGCCGTAGTTTCGTCCTTTGGCCTCCTGCCAGCTGCGCTTTCCGTAAGGTGCCTCATAGGTGTCCACCAGTTCCTGCAGCCACATATTGTTATATTGAGAAGCAAAGTTTATTTCGGTATTTTCACTGTAAATTGCCATTGTCCTGCTGCCGGCCTCCCGGCTGCCGGCAGGCAGCTCATACCTGAAGGCTGCCCCGTCGTCAAAAACTCTTATTCTCAAAACAAAGGCATGTTTCAGGGTGAACGGGTTCTCGGCCTCAAACAGCAGGCACAGTTCATTTGCGTTATTATGGTAAACCGATTTTTTACCTGCCGGAATTGAATATTTTTCATCAACAGTATCGGTTAATTGATCTTTCATGACAAAACCCCGTGAAAAGTCCCCCATACTTGTCTGGATTCCAAGTCCGCAGTCCTTCAATATTTCTGTTTCATCCTTTTTTAAAGAGTAGAACAACCTGTTTTGGCCATTCATATACACACTGAAAGTTAATTTGCCGCCGGGCGACTTTATATTCCACATATTATTATTCTCCATTAGTATTATTTATTGTATTCATCTATGCTGTGCCAAACCTGTAACTTATTCCTTGATGGCTCCCACTACTATGCCGGTAGTAAAATATTTCTGAAGGAAAGGATATGCCGCCAGTACCGGAATGGTTGCCACAAACACCTGCGCAGCCCGTGAGGTCCTTTCCGAAACTGCTGCCAGAACTCTGGCATCCTGCATTGTCATCAGCTTCACATCCCGGTTTACGATTATGGTCTGCAAATAGCTCTGCAAGGGATACTTTTCGGGAGAATTCATCAGTATCAAACCTTCAAACCATGAATTCCAGTGAGTCACAATGCTGAATAAGACCAGTGTGGCAATAGAGGCCGAGGACAGGGGCACATATATCTTCCACATTGTGGTCCAGTGGGAGGCTCCGTCAATCAAGGCCGCTTCCTCGATACCCTTGGGAATCGACTTAAAGAAGTTGGTCAGCAGCACCACATTATATACAGGTACGGCGGAGGGTATTATCAACGCCCAGAAGCTGTCAATAAGATGCATCTTGCTGATTATCATATACCAGGGTACCAAGCCTCCGCTGAATATCATCGTTACTACAAAAAACCACATGTATATATTCCTGCTTCTGAATTCAGCCCTGTTTTTTGACAGGGGATATGATACCAGTATGGTCAGGAGCATATTCACAGGCACTCCTGCCAGCACCTTAAGCACCGATACTATAAAGGCCTTCATAAATTCCGGCTTTTCCACCACAAACCTATAGGATTGAAGAGTGAATTCCACCGGCCACAGGGTTACCTTGCCGGCCGCCACGGCAGGGCTTGAGCTCATGGATATGGCAAGAATGTTTATCATAGGGAGCAGGCAGGACAGTGCCGCAAATACAAGTAGTGAAACATTAAAAACATTGAATATTTTTCTGCTCATGTTGATGTTAATACCTCCCTATAAAATCTGGTAATCCGACGTTTTCCTGGCAATGTAATAACCAAGCGTCAGGAGTACAAAGGATATTATGGATTTGATCATACCTATGGCGGTTGCCACACTGAATTGGGCACTGCCCAGACCCAGGCGGTAAACAAGCGTATCGATGATATCCCCGGTTTTGTATACCTGGGGGCTGTACATGTTGAATATCTGTTCAAAGCCGTTCGTACCCGCATTGAGTATGGTTCCAAGCGCCAAAACCGTCATCAGCAGTATGGTGGGCTTGAGCCCGGGCAGGGTGATATGCCATACCTGTTTTACCCTGCCGGCTCCGTCCATTTTTGCCGATTCATACAGAGTCGGGTCTATGGCGGTCAGAGCCGCAAGGTACACTATTGTTCCATACCCGAATTCCTTCCATATCTCGGTAAGTATCATGGTTATGGGAAACCAGAATTTATCACCTAAAAAGTAGATGGGTTCAATTCCGAAAACAGTCAGGAATTTGTTGATTATCCCCTCCGAGGGCGAAAGAAAATCTATCAATATACCGCTGAGAATAATCCATGATAAAAAGTGAGGAAAATAAACGATTGTCTGGATGCTTCTCTTCAATCCCGTATGTCTGAGTTCATTAAGCAGCAGTGTCACTATTACCGGAACTACGATACTTCCGATAATCTTTAATACCGAAATTAAAAGCGTATTTCTTATAACCTCCCAAAAATTCGGAAGTCCTAAAACATATCTGAAGTTTTCCAGTCCCACCCACTTTGAATGTAAAAAACCCCTGGAGGGCGAAAAATTCTGAAAAGCCATAACGAGTCCCAGCATGGGACCATATGAAAAGATTAAAAGAATAATTACGCCGGGCAGCATCATCAAATGAAGCGGTATGTCCCTTTTAAAAGATTTTCTTTTATTAGGGTAGGTTACCATTTCCATCATCC
>JAEVZU010000325.1 GCA_023392075.1 Bacillota bacterium
TTTTGTCAACCGCAGGAATTGATTCAGTCCCGTAAGCCATGGCACCCACAGCCTGGGCGCCGCCCACCCGGAATACCTGATCTATGCCTGCTTCCCTTGCGGCAACAAGTATGGCAGGATTTACACTCCCATCCCTTGAGGGCGGTGTGCACATAATTATCCTGGAAACACCTGCAACCTTTGCAGGAACAGCCGTCATAAGCACCGAAGAAATCAACGGTGCTGTCCCCCCCGGAACATATAATCCCACTTTTTCCAGAGGCCTTACCAACTGGCCTAATACCGTCCCGTCTTCCTTCGGACTGATCCAGCTGTTTTGCAGCTGTTTTTCATGGAAACTCCGAATATTCTGTTTTGACCTTTTAATGGTTTCCAACAATTCAGGCTCTATTGCGTTGTAAGCTGCCATTATTTCCTTTTCGGATACTTCCGTAGACCCTATCTCAGCATTGTCAAATATTTTTGTATACTCTCTTAAAGCCTTGTCTCCGTTTACGCGGACATTCTCAAGAATATCGGAAACTACTTTTATTATACTGGCGCCATCCTTGGATTTCGTCCGCTGCGCCAGCTTTGTATATAACTCTTTGACCCTGATACCATCTTCATCTTTTGTCAGATCCAATATGTTTATCATATTCTGCCTGCCTCCTTTAGCATACTCAGCTTCACTCACCGGTTCAGAACACATACACCTCAATGCAGATTATCCTGATCTTACGTTTGCTGGCTCTTTTAGCGTCTGAGCAAAAGCTGTGCACGTACCCCATCTATAATTTTTTGAATTCTCTCATTTTCCATTTTCATACTAACCCTGTTTACCACCATTCTTGCACTTATATCGGCTATGGTATCAAGCACAACAAGTCCGTTTTCCTTCAGCGTCCTTCCGCTTTCCACCAGATCCACTATTACCTCGGACAGGCCGACCAAAGGCGCAAGCTCCACAGATCCGTTCAGTTTGATTATTTCAACACTTTCCCTTCTGGTCCTCTCGAAATAATTTCTGGCTATGTTGGGATATTTAGTGCCCACCCTTCTGATTGTGAGTTCATCTATTTTTCCCTGCAGTTCTGCCGGTCCTGCCAGCGCCATTTTACAGGCGGCAAAGCCCAGGTCCAGAACTTCGTACAGATTCCTGCCCTCTTCAAGTATGGTATCTTTCCCCACAATACCTATATCTGCCGCACCATATTCAACATATGTAGGAACATCTGCCGGCTTGGCTAAAAAGAATTTTATCCCATTCTTTTCGTCTGATAAAATAAGCTTTCTGGTTGATGACTTTAATTCCGAACAATCTATTCCAATGGCTTCAAACAGTTCAACCGACATCTCGGTAAGTCTTCCCTTTGAAAGTGCAATTGTTAAATACCTCATATTCCCTCCACTGACCCGATTTTTTTATGCTTCTGCTTTCACTTCCCGCCAAGTATGGTTTCAATGCTGGTCTCACTGACAATATCATTTACCAGGTCATGAACCTTGATCCTGCCGCCGTCGTCAATAAGGACAACTCCGCCTATTTGCTTTGCACGTGCATATTCCAGGCCCTTCTCAATGCTCCCGGTCAACATCATGGTTTCAATGTTCATTTGCTGTTTTCTGAGAGTCTCTGCTATTTCAATTGCACTTTTCCTGTTTGTTTTCTTATAGCAGATCAGGGAATCCACACTTGGCCTGTCTTTTGACATAAGCGTTTTGTCAAGGGCCATCATAAGCATATTTATTCCAATTGAGAAGCCGATTGCCGGACAGTCCTTTCCAAATGTTGATGTAAGACTGTCATACCTGCCTCCGGAAAGTATAGGAAAACCTACTCCATAGGTAAAACCTCTGAAAATTATTCCGGTGTCATAATCCGGCCCCTTTAGCATACCCAGATCAATTGACAGGTACTTTGTCAGGCCATAATCTCCCAGGATATTTATTACTTCCTCTATATTCTCCAGAGCAGCAAGGCTTCTTTCGTTTTTTGTTATCTTTTTAAGTTTTTCTATGACATCCAGTGAACCGAACAAGCCTGGAAGCTTTAAAATCAGTTCCTTTAATTCATTTGATATATTATGCCGGTTCACAAGTTCTTCAACGCCAACATAATCTTTTCTGTCAATCAGCCTGGACATTCCGGCAATATCCTTTTCCGAAAAGCCGGCCTCTTCTGCCAGTCCCTTAAAAAAATCGACCTGCCCTATATCAATTTGAAAGTCCTCCAACCCCGCTGCCTTCAAAGTATTTATTGCAACAGCAATGATTTCGGCATCACTCTCGCAGGAGGAATCTCCAAGCAATTCAATCCCCACCTGTGTAAATTCGTTTTGCCGCCCGCCTCCAATCTCATTGAATCTGAATACATTACCAATATAGGAGTATTTTATGGGAAGCTGGACATCTTTGTTTTTAGTTGCGGTAATTCTGGCAACCGGAACGGTTATATCAGGCCTCAAAACAAGTATTCGTCCTTTGGGGTCCAAAAATTTAACCATTGACTCCTGAGGAAAGGACTCGATGTCTGAAGAAAATACATCATAAAATTCAATTGTCGGAGTTTCTATTTCATAAAAGCCATAGGATCTGAAAGTTTTCCGTATACGGCTTTCAAGTTCTCTTTTAGCAAAGCACTCATCAAACAGGATATCCTGATAACCATCGGGAGTATAAATTTTCCATTTTGACATAATTACCTCTCATTAAATAAATTTGGTTTATGTGAAATATCGGCATTTCATAATCTTATCTTACCAATTTACTTTATTCAGTTAAAGTGGTAGACTGGTAAATTAATAAATCATATTTATTATATTTTATTTTACCACATCAGTCAATAAGAATTAAATTATTTTGGTTTTCCAAATAATAAAAGTACCCTGTAAAGTAAACACAGTCTTTATCCCATGTCACCTTACAGGGTACTCTTACAGCTTTCTCACCTTACATTAGCCTGTATGTCTTTCATTTATGCTTTATCTGCCCCATACCTTCCACTCCAGGATTCCGGTGGAGGTTGATGCTTTTGCTGTTATTTCAACGCGTATCCGGCTTGTATTAACAGGATCAAAAACAGTAGTGTTATACTGATCGGCAAGTACTCCGGGGGTGCCGGAATTTGTAACATTAACCCAACCGGAGCCATCCCAGTACTTTATTGTACAGGAAGCCGGCACATCTATACCGCCCTCGTCTGCAATATCGCTGAACCAGTAAATATCACATTTTGATATTGTATATGCCTTATCAAAATCGTATTGCACCCACTGGGTAGTTCCCGGGTTGTCCCAGTTGCCATACACAAGTTGAGTCCTGTCATTTGAGCCGGCGGGATCATAACCGTCGTTCAGAGCATTGACACTCTCCCAGCTTGAACAAAAGGAGGTTGAAGGTGTGGCATTTGCGGCAATGTTGGTTTCACTTGGTTCCCCGCTGCTGCCCGATGCCAGTGATCTGACTTCTGACTGGCTCAGTGCCTTGCTGTAAATCTTGAAATCATCCACCATTCCGTTCAGATAAGTATCACCCGACCATTGCGATCTTCCGATGTAATTCTGGTTAGTATCTCCAAGGCCGGCCGGATTTATATTCATTGCTGCGTTCCTTGCCACTTCCGAGCCGTCAATATACAGGATGCCTGTGTTTCCTGACAGAGTCACAGCAATATGCTTCCATGTACCGGCAGGTAATCCCGATGCGTAATTCAATTGACTTTCACTGCCATTGCCTGCAGTGGTTATTGCGAATCTAAGCCCTGAGCCTCCTGCACTTGGGGTCAGGAACATATAATTTGTAGTTCCGGTTCCGAAGTCAAAAATCCTGGCCCAATCAGTAATCGAATTGACTTTAACCCAGGCTGCTACCGTAAAATCGGTCAAATTGCTGACAATTCCATTTGGAAGACTTACATACTGATTGCTTCCGTTCAGATTCAAGGCATTCCCATTCTTTCCGGCAGCAAAACCGGCACCGCCATTAAGGGTTCCGTTCCTCTGGAAACCGGAAGAATCATATGCTGTGGAACCCGAGGTTTCATTGAAGGTAAGGTTTGTTACACAGCTGTCTGCAGGTGCTGCCGTTACATTAATTGTTACCAGGGAAGAACTTGACAGCGCTCCGTCACTGGCCGTCAGCTTGAAAGTGTAGGTTCCGGGTGCTGAAACCGTAGCCGTAGTCTTCAGGCTGGCCGCATTTGAAAAGCTTACCGAGCCGGCTCCGCTCTCCAGACTCCAGTTTGTGGTCAATACTCCATTCGGCAGTCCGTCGTCGGTAGCCGTACCGTTCAGTGTCACAGCCGGCATAACAAAAGTTGCAGCCGGGCCGGCACTTACAACCGGAGCGGTATTTACCCCAGGTGTTCCCGTTGATATTTTTATATCATAATTTGCAGCTGTTCCGACATTTATATTCGCTACCGCTTTTTTGCCTGCTGAAACTGTCAATGTACCGGATTTCACATTGTTTATAAGTATATCATAGGTTCCGGCCGATAAACCTGTAATACTCAGTTTTGTGGTGTGCGCCGCTGAAGTATACTGATTTTTCAGGTTGAGCTGCACATAATTCTTTGCTGTTGCTACCGTAGCTGATGTATACTGATCCCTGTCAAGCTCCAGATACAACTTCTCGGTTATAAGGTTCAGCCTCTTCATCAAGCCGTCCTTTGGTATTATTGTATAGTTCGAGCCATTCAGAGATACATCGCAGCCGTATCCATACAAACCGAACACAGGGTCAACCGCAACGTCGGAGCTCAGTATCTTTAATGCTCCGAATAAACCCAGATCAGCTTCTCCGGCCATATCTCTCCAGCCGTTGACCAGGGTTCCGTTACCAACTCCCTGACCTCCCAGATTTCCTTTTTCAGCCTGATAGGTCCAGGAAACAGCTCCGAGATTTAGAGAATCGGAACTTATCTGTCCTGAATTGATACACGACAGGGTGGCCAGTTTTGCTGCAAATGCCATTCTGGCATCCATTTCTGGAGTTGTTGAATTATACCTCATCCAATCATCCATACAGTATCCCGCAAGGGAGGTTGTATACTGGAAGTTCCACCAGTTTTCGCCGCAATTTGTGACGGGATCGGCGTAATAGTACCAAACCGGCTGATTACCACGGCAGGCTCTGGTTTTCAGATTGATTTTATTCATCATACCGGTGTTGTTGTTGATCTTGGCCAGTGTATATACTGCTTCTTCTCCCGTATTGTCATAGCTGTATTCCGACCCGTACGGGTATGTAGTGTTCCTGAAATTATTATATTTGGTAGTCATATATCCGGACAAAGTGTTTGCCTCTGATGTATAGCCCTCATCCCTCAAAGCCTGAATGATTTCGGGAGTGGTCAATTCCCCCATCAATCCCGTATTCCAGTTATAGGAGACACCTGAGCCGTAAAGGGCTTTGAATATGTTATAGCACCTTAACAGGTATGTATTTCTTGGATTATTGTAAGTAATGAGATCGGGATATTGCTTTGCAATCTTGTACATGCTGAAAAAGGTATTGTAAATATGAGGATATGCATAACCTCTGTATGTCGGAGTGGTATTTTCTCCGTACATCAGGAAGTCATGTATAAGATAGTCCGAATGATGTCCGTTCATTAAGTTGGTCCATATGGCTGTTTCAAGATAGTCATCTACGGCATCAACTTCTGATGCGACAGGATTTAAAACATTTTTCTCCGCCAGGAACTGTCCGTGGGTCAACCCCCAATCGTCTCCCCAGCCCCAATAACCTGCGAAATTATTTCTTTTTGCTTTGGTGTTCAGCATCCAGTCATCAAATACCTTGTTCCTTATGTCATTGGTATTCCACTGGGTGTTTTGGACCATATGAGTTGCATGTCGCTGCAGGGCAGTGTCAACAGGCTCTATAGCATAGAACTGAAGTACTGTCTTCTCACCATTCCCGTAATTCACGGTTATGTTGTTGGGACCCAGCTGGCTGAGTGTCAATGAATAGATTTTATGATTGGTTCCGACTGTATTCAAATAGGTCATTGTTGCGCCTGTCGGAAGATTTATGGAATTTATGGTTTTAGATGTATGCAGGTCAACCTTTGCTGTCATATTTGTGGCAAATATCATACCCGGAACCACATTGACATCAATAAGACCTTCTGTGTAGAGCCTTTCCTTCATCGCAGACTCGTCATTTACCTTGAAGAACTTGAAGCTATAGGTTTTGCTTTGATTTGGAGAAAGTACAAGACTGGTATTGGGAAGGTACCCGCGGTTTGTGCTTTTTATTACGTTTGAGTGGATATAAAATACATTAAGTCCGTTTTGCCAGCCCGACTGATCCTGACACCAGGCAGCCTCTTCCGAGGAACGCTCCTGCGTTCTCCAGTGATCCTGATATTCAAAGCCCGCTCCCGTTGAAGGGTCAGGAACCATCAGCATAAATGGACCTAATCCGCTTGGTCTGGTAACATAAACATATGATGAATTATTCCCCGTAAAAGAATGATCAACTGTTCTTGTTTCATATATTGCATCTCCGCCGGTCCAGAATTCATTAAAGGGAAGCGGAAGTCCGAAATCTCCGATTTCAAGCGTTTGCGAGCTTGTATTGGTAACATTTATCGACCATAAAAGATAATCATTCACCAATGAATAGGTCTCAACAACCTTGAAATTTTTTATACCACTGGCATTGCCGGAGTTTTGATAGGTTACCGTTACAGTGTTTCCGCTTTGACTCTGGGACCTGACATCCGCAGACTTATTGGTGGTAGCTGTTGTCCATGCGCCGTTACCCAGCCTGTACTTAAACATAAGTTCACCGAGCCATTGATGGCCGGACGTGTTCTGTTTCGGCGCATTAACGGTATTCATAACATAATTTGTCGAAAATGTATCACCTGTCATTTTTAATGAAGATATTTCACCGTAGGAACCTGTTTCAACCTGGAAATAATTGTTGGACAAAGTATATGCATATGACTCTGCCGGAAATACAAAGAGTGACAATAACAGGATAAAACCTGTTACCCCTAAAAACAGAAGTACTTTTGATGTTTTGGTATTACTCATTTCTAATTCGCTCCTTTCAACTCTAATATAAAGCGTTTTTCAGGTATCTATTTGCGAAATATAGAATATATATTCTTGCTTCACCTCCAATCATGGGTTCACGTGTAAATTATTGCAGAAGTTTGTCCTATTGCTTGCTTTCCTTAATCATATCATGCCATTTATTACATATTATTCCAAATTTTTAATGGTTTACTTAAAAAAATTAAACTGCCGGTAAAATACCGACAGTTATCAATGATAAGTACTATTCTTCAAGCTTTTCTTCCACTTCTTTTTCTTTCTTTTCATTAATTTTTTCAATAATACCCGGAACCATGTCTACCAGCTTATCCAGTCCGCCCGATTTTTTTATGGGAAGCAATTCAACCTTTTCTCCCTGAATGACCAGAACTGCCGTCGGAGCTATCTTTGCTCCTGTTCCTCCGCCTCCGCCGATTCCTCCGTTACCTTTTTCATCGGTACCGTTGCCACCTCCGGTTCCCAGACCAAAAGTCAGATTTATAAACGGTACGATTGTAGTTTCGCCTATTTTAATGGGCTCTCCTACTACAGTTTTAGTCTTTAAAAAATTCTCCAGCTTGTCAAAAATAGTTCCTATGTTCTCTTTAAAATCGAAGTCTGCCATGTTTTCAATCTCCTTTTCATTTTAATATTTAAATTTTTAAGCCAGATGCTTCTTATCGGCCGGGCCAGTACAAATTCCATCGCAACCAGTAATAGATAGAATACCTGTATACTGCCTTCGATGCCAAGGCTTCCTTTTATTTCTTCATCCTCAAAATCAGGCTGCAGATGAATATCATATTTATCTAAAATTGCACTCCATATCCCCTGTATGCCGCACAGCAGACCTGTGTACATGGGGTCTTCAAATCCGG
>JAEVZU010000072.1 GCA_023392075.1 Bacillota bacterium
TAATAGCTATAGCAGCAGCGATAGCAGTTTTTACAGGTATTGGCGCCGGAGTAGGTATCAGTTTGGCAACGGGTAAAGCTGTTGAAGGTATTGCAAGACAGCCTGAAGCTGCCGGCCAGATAAGAAACGTTATGCTTCTTGGAGCGGTTCTTGCGGAAGCGACAGCCATCTATGGCCTAGTAGTTGCCTTGGTACTTGTATTCTTAAAAATGGGATAATATGTTCTACAGTGTAAGAGTCTGTTTAATATCTGCTTGTATCCGCCCAAATGACGGGTGCAATAAGAGCTTAAACAGGCTCTGAGGATATCTGTGAAAGGTTTTAAAATACCTTTCACAGATATGGCAGTGATTATAAAGCATGGTTGATATTCCGGCTATTATATAAATAACAATATCGATATTGATATTGATTGATGGCTTTACCGGGACAGATTTGTTTTAATTAAAATTAATTCATACAAACCGGTCGGTCTCCAATGAATATAACGACGCTGATATCCGGTATAAATATATATACACAGATGTATGCGGAGTTAAAGTATATCTACGACCCTATACGGCTCGCGATAGGTGCGTTTACATTAAATTCTGTGAGCCAGAAAGGCGAATGATACTTATATGTTAATGCCTGAAAAGTATACATTTATTTTTGTTGCATTAAACCTGTTGATATTATTCTTCTTCATGAGGAAGTTTTTATTTAAACCTGTCACAGAGTTCATGGAAAACAGAAAGAATTCCATAGATCAGGCTTTGAAGGATGCAGATCAGGCAAAACTTGAAGCGGCAGAGTCAAGAAAAAATTATGAAGAACAAATAAAGAAAATCAGGGAAGAAAGCGATAAGCTTTTGAATGAAGCAAGGATCAAAGCTACACGTGAGTACGACGAGATAATTGCAAATGCCAAAAAAGATGCGCTGACTGTTGTTGAAAAAGGCCGTCAGGATGTAGAGCGCGAAAGGGCGGAAATGCTGCGTCAGGTAAGGCAACAGATTGCCGCACTGGCTATTACAGCTGCTACAAAGGTTGTTCAGGCCAATATGGATACAGAGTCAAACAAGAGTATGGTTGATAAATTTATAGATGAGGCAGGTGCAGCGTAATGCCGCTTGTAGAGAAAAGATATGCCCAGGCATTATTGGAGCTTTCACTTGACGGCATCGATAATACCAGACAGGAATTTAAACAGCTTACAGAAATTTTTAATTCTGATATGCAATTCCGGAGCTTTTTAACTGATCCGAGAGTTAAGTTGGATAAAAAGCAGGACTTGGTCAGAAATACATTCTCCGGCCGATTAAGTTCAAAAATGCTGAATTTCCTGCTGCTGCTTATTGCAAAACAGAGGATTAATGAACTTCCCGGCATTTTCGAGCAGTTTATACAGCTTGCCGACCGGAGGGCAAATGTGCTTGATATGAAAATTATCACTGTTGCTCCATTGGAAGAAAGTCAGATCGGCTCTTTGAAGGATAGGTTTGGTAAAAAATATAATGCAAGCGAGGTAAAAGTTACAGAAGTTGTGGATCCATCAATAATAGGCGGAATAAAAGTAATTATTGGGGACAAAGTCTACGATGGAAGTATTAAAGGCAGAATTGAATCATTAACTGAACTGGTTACTATGTAGCAGCCGGTGTCAGAGCATATGGGGTGAGAAAAGGATGAGTCTTAGACCGGAAGAAATTAGCTCAATTATAAAGCAGCAGATAGAAAGTTACGGAGCTGCGGTTAAAACTGATGATGTAGGTTATGTACTTCAGTCAGGTGATGGTATTGCAAGAATATACGGTTTACAGTCATGTATGTCGGGAGAGCTTCTGCAGTTTGACAGTAATGTTTATGGTATGGCTCTGAATCTTGAAGAAGACAATGTCGGCTGTGTTGTACTGGGAGACGACAGAGAAATCAAAGAGGGTACAACTGTAAAAAGAACCGGAACAACAGTTCAGGTGCCAGCAGGACAATCCCTTATCGGAAGAGTTGTTAATCCTTTGGGAAAACCGCTTGACGGGAAAGGCGATATTAAAGCAGATACTTACAGACCTGTAGATTTTACAGCTCCGGGTGTTATTGACAGAAAAGGCGTAAATACGCCGCTTCAAACAGGTATAATGGCCCTTGATGCACTTATTCCTATAGGAAGAGGTCAGAGAGAGCTTATAATAGGTGACAGACAGACCGGTAAGACGGCAATAGCTGTAGACACTATTATTAACCAAAAAGGCAAGGATGTAATTTGTGTTTACGTTGCTATAGGACAGAAGGCTTCCACAGTTTCAGGCATTGTTAATACACTTGAAAGATTCGGAGCCATGGAATATTCCATCGTTGTTTCCTCAACAGCCAGCGATCCGGCTTCGCTTCAGTACCTGGCACCTTATGCCGGCTGTGCTATGGCTGAGGATTTTATGTACAGACAGCACAAGGATGTTTTAATAATTTATGATGATCTGTCAAAACATGCGGTTGCATACAGAGCTATGTCATTACTTCTTAAAAGACCGCCAGGAAGAGAAGCTTATCCCGGTGATGTATTCTATTTGCATTCAAGACTGCTTGAAAGAGCGGCAAAACTCAGTGATGAATTAGGCGGAGGTTCCATTACGGCACTTCCTGTAATAGAAACACTCGCAGGAGACGTTTCAGCATATATCCCGACAAATGTTATATCAATAACCGACGGTCAGATATATCTGGAATCAGAGTTATTCTTCTCCGGTCAGAGACCGGCTGTAAATGTTGGTTTGTCGGTATCCCGTGTCGGTGGTTCGGCGCAGATCAAAGCCATGAGAAAAATAGCAGGTCCTTTGAGAATAAATCTTGCACAGTTCAGAGAGCTTGAAGCTTTTGCACAGTTTGGCTCCGATTTGGACAAAGCCACAAGAGACAAGCTGGTACAGGGCGAAAGATTGGTTGAAACCTTGAAACAGCCGTTATATTCCACTTTGCCGGTAGAAGAGCAGGTCATGATACTGTATGCTGCAACAAATAAATATCTTATGGATTTACCTGTTAACAAGGTTGGCAAATTTAATCAGGGACTTGTTAAGTTTGTTAAGGAGAAATATCCTAAAATACTGTCAAGTATCGCTGAAACCGGTGATATAAACGACGAAATGATGCAGCTGATGAAGACGGCTACCGAGGAATTTAAAGCTCAGTTTGTTTAAAAAATATTATTCTGTGCTTATCATTTATTTTACACAGCGGATAAGTACAGGTTATCAATTGTTTGTCGGGCTGTGGGACAGAAACGGCGGGTTATCATATGGCAAATAATATGCGTGAAATAAAATTGCGTATCAAAAGTATAAATCAGATGCGGCAAATAACCAAGGCCATGAAGTTGATATCAGCGTCAAAACTAAAGAAGGCAAGAGCGCAACTAGACGAAACCCTTCCGTATTTTAACAAGGTAAGAGAAACTATTGCAGAAATTCTTGCACATAGCGGAGATGTTGAGAGCAAATATTTCGATATCAGAGATGATAAGCCCGGCAGTAAAAAGGCTTATATAGTCATTACCGGAGACAAGGGTTTGGCAGGCGGTTATAACAGCAATATCAAAAAGCTTGCAGAGCAGGCAGTCAGCCAGGATAAAGAGAATGCACTGCTGCTCATAGCCGGAAATTCAGGAAGATCATATTTTGTCAAAAAAAATTATAATGTTCATACTGAATTTGATTATGCCGTGCAAAATCCGACAGTATTCAGGGCAAGAGAGATTGCGGACATTATTCTTGAACTGTATAACAAGAAGCAGGTGGATGAAGTATATATAATTTTCACTCAGATGCTGTCGGCAATTACCCTGGAGCCTAAAATGCTGAAGCTCCTGCCTCTGGAAATCGGTGCGCTGCGCGACGATGTAAATGCTGAAGATATCAAAATTGATGAGCAGATAAAATACGAGCCTTCACCTTCTGTTGTTCTGGATGTACTGATACAAAAGTATATTAAGGGCATTATGTACGGTGCGTTTGTTGAAGCGTTTACCAGCGAACAGAATGCCCGTATGACTGCTATGGACAGTGCAACTAAAAATGCGGATGAAATGCTGCAAAAATTAAATCTGTATTATAACAGAGCCAGACAGGCTGCCATCACTCAGGAAATATCCGAAATAGTGGGCGGAGCTGCTGCTTTGAAATAGTTTGAAGAGGAAAATAGCCGCGTGTACACGCGCAGATGGGAGTGATAGTATGGCTGGAAGTACAGGAGTCATTGTACAGGTTATCGGACCGGTACTTGACATCAGATTTGAAAATAGCATATTGCCCAACATATATAATGCGATCAGAATTCCCACAAAGACTGATTCAGGGGAAGGTGTTATAACTGCTGAGGTAATGCAGCATCTCGGAAACGATACTGTGAGATGTGTTGCCATGTCTTCTACAGATGGACTTGTAAGAGGTATGGAGGCTATAGATACGGGAGATGCCATCAAGGTACCGGTCGGAAAAGAAGTTTTAGGAAGAATATTCAATGTATTGGGTGAAACAGTTGATAAACAAGGTGATGTAAAGCCAACTGATTATTACCCCATACATAGGCCTGCACCTTCTTTTGAAGAGCAGAGGCCTTCAACAGAGATACTGGAAACGGGTATAAAGGTTGTGGACCTCCTTGCGCCGTATGCAAAGGGTGGTAAAATCGGACTGTTCGGCGGAGCCGGAGTTGGAAAGACAGTTCTGATAATGGAACTGATCAGAAATATTGCTACCGAACATGGCGGATATTCGGTATTCACAGGTGTTGGTGAAAGAACAAGGGAAGGTAACGACCTCTGGCATGACATGAATGACACAGGTGTTATCGAGAAAACCGCAATGGTTTTCGGACAGATGAATGAGCCGCCGGGAGCCAGAATGAGAGTTGGTCTTACCGGCCTTACCATGGCAGAATACTTCAGAGATCAGATGGGACAGGACGTACTTCTGTTCATAGATAATATTTTCAGATTTGTACAGGCCGGTTCGGAGGTTTCGGCTCTATTGGGCAGAATTCCTTCAGCAGTTGGTTATCAGCCTACACTTGCTACCGACGTGGGAGCACTTCAGGAGAGAATTGCATCCACATCAAAGGGGTCAATTACCTCGGTTCAGGCAGTTTACGTACCTGCCGATGACCTGACGGACCCGGCGCCTGCTACTACTTATGCCCATTTGGATGCTACTACGGTTTTAAGCAGAGATATAGTTGCAATGGGTATTTATCCTGCGGTTGATCCTCTGGATTCCACTTCAAGACTTCTTGATCCGAAGATTCTTGGTGAAGAGCACTATTCAGTGGCAAGAAGAGTTCAGGAAATATTACAGAGAAATAAGGAATTACAGGATATTATAGCAATCCTCGGTATGGACGAATTACCTGAAGAAGACAAGCTGACCGTATTCAGAGCCAGGAAGATACAAAGATACCTGTCTCAGCCGTTCTTTGTCGGAGAACAGTTTACCGGTTATAAGGGTAAGTACGTTCCTCTGAAGGAAACAATCAGAGGTTTCAAGGAAATCATTGACGGTAAGATGGATCATATACCTGAAACTGCCTTCTTCATGAAGGGAAATATTGACGAAGTATATGAAGCAGCAAAAGAAATGGAAGAATAATTTCTTGCCGCTCAGATATTTGTAGTCGCCGCAGATGCGGCTCATGGAGGCTAATGAGTATGTCCACATTTATTTTGGAAGTAATTACACCTGAAAGGAATTTCTTTTCGGGAGAAGCAGAATGCGTTATCTTTAAGTCTGTTGACGGTGAATTGGGGGTACTTGCGAAACATGCACCTACTGTGACTGCTGTTACTGTCGGACCTCTCAGGATAAAGGGTGCCGACGGTAAATGGATTGAAGCTGTTGTAACCGATGGCTTTGCTAAAATTATGCCGGACAAGGTTGTTATTATGACTGATACCGCAGAGTATCCTGAAGAAATAGATATAAACCGTGCCAAGGCAGCAAAGCAGCGTGCCGAAGAAAGGCTCCAGAAACAACTAAGCCAGCTGGAATACATGCGCTCCAAAACGGCCCTTGCAAGAGCAATGGCCAGAATTAAAGCTACAAGCAAGTAAAAAATCAATATAGAGGTTTGCAGACACAAAAACACCCTGTCATTTGACGGGGTGTTTTTGTGTTAAAACAATGCCACATTTTGCCGATATACGTTAATAACGATAACCTATGCGTTATAAAAGCGTTTTGCCAAACAGATGGGAAATATTCGGCATAGAGGTTTAATTCTGCGGGAGGTACCGGACATTGATTTTACACATGAACAACAAACAAAATAAAGAAAGAAACGGATATGCAAAACTATTGAGAAGATTTGCGTTTATATTGGTATTTTCAATTCTTCTTCAAAGTTTGATCATAGTCAATGTAGCCCGCTGTGAGGCTATGTCGGAGCTTACCGTCACAGTTATAAACAATAATCAGGTCAAACTGCAGTGGACCGACAATTATTCCGATGAGTTAAGATATATTGTAGAAAAAAAGATAGACAACGGATCCTTCACGCAGATATCAAGATACAGGGATTCGGTGGATTATACCGACAGTTCCGTCAACTCCGGACATACATATACATACAGGATAAAGGTTGTAGAGTCTTCAAACATAACCTCCGTCTATACGGATGAAGTTACCTTCAGTACCATTGATGTACAGAAGCCCAATTCGTTAAAAGTCAGCGCTGTTTCCAGCGACCAGATAGATCTGAAGTGGAGTTATGCCGACAACAAATCCTTTACTACTATAATTGAGAGACGTGAAGCCGGTGATACCGAATGGTATCAGCTTGCAACCGTTCCGTCGGGACAATTTTCCTATAGTGACAAAAATGTAGTGTCGGGTATTACTTACTATTACAAGGTCCGTTCGGTTTTCAGCGAAAAAGTCAAGTCAAGTTCATTTCCGGACGAAGACAGAGGCTACAGTTCAAGTCCTCTGTTATTTAAGCCCACAGATTTGTATGGATTTGCAAAATCCCAATATTCAATACAGATTGAATGGTCTGACAGTTATAATGCGGCAACGTATGTAATCCAGAGGAAATCTCCAGATGAAAGTACTTTCAAGACTATTGCCGTGGTTCCCAATAATGTAAATATATATGTTGATATAAACGACAGTGCCAGTCCCATTAAACCCAATACGGTATATACCTATAGAATTCAGGCAATATCGGGCAGCAGCAACTCGGAGTATTCCGACCTGCTGAATGTAACAAGCACATTTCTTAACAGCCCGGCTACGCTGGCGGCCTCCAGTGTTGACGGCACAAAGGTCAATTTGTCCTGGAAGGATTACAGTGACGGGGAAACAGGTTTTGAGATATGGCGAAGGGCGGCTTCGGATGCCGAATGGACACTGTATGACAGTGTGGGAAGGAATGCAACAAGCTATACCGATATAGGTGTATCACCTCAAGTATCCTATACATACAGGATAAGAGCCAGGATTAATGACTACAGTGTCTTTTCAGACTTTTCAAACCAGGTGAACATTTGGGTCAGCAGTATCGGCTCACCGTTAAACCTGGACTACACTATTTTGCAGCAGAATGAAATTGAATTGAATTGGCAGGATTCCAGCGGATCCGAAACCGGCTTCAAGGTGGAAAGAAAAGAAGGAGAGCTGGGGAAATGGCAGCAAATAGCACAGTTGAATCCCAATATAGTCAAGTATACCGATAAACGGTTAAATAACACAAAGATATATTACTACAGGATTCAAGTGTTTGATGCGGCAAATTCAACCAGCTATAGCAATGAAGTGGAAGTATCTTTTCAGATACCCGGAAAGCCCACTGAGCTTGAGGCCAGAAATATTTCGGCAAATGAGATCCAGTTGAACTGGAAGGATAACTCCTATCAGGAAAAAGAATTTGTTATAGAAGCAAAGCAGTTTACTTCCTTCAGGGAAATAGGCCGGGTCGGCGCAAATACCACCACTTTTATACACAAGGGAACGCTGTCGGAGGGTACGTTTACATACCGTGTAAAAGCTGTAAACGGTATTGTCCAGAGTGCATATTCCAACGAGGCTATGGCTTCGGGAGGCAAGAAAGCCAGCTATACCGATCTGGGAGGGGTAAAGTGGGCGGTTGAAGCTATAGAGGGCCTTGCAGGAAAAAAGGTATTTGATGCAAAGCCCGGTACAAAATTTTATCCCGAACAAAGTATTACAAGGGGCGAGTACTGTGCCATCATTGTAAGGAGCCTTGAACTCGGCGATGTAGCAGCGGGGCGATACGCAGACGTCACTTCAAAACACAAATACTATAAGGAAATAATGATTGCAGCAAAGCTTGGTATAGTATCCAACGACAAAAATAACAAAATTTACCCCGACCGGCTTATTACAAGAGAACAGGCTGGAGTAATGCTTGCACTGGCACTTAAGATCTGCGGGAGGCCGCTTCCTGAGCAGGACAGCAGCATACTTAAGCAATTTGCCGATTACCAGCAGATTTCGGAAGGTTCAGCAGAAAGGATATCGGCAGTGTGCGGTGCGGGAATTATTACAGGAAGACAGGAAAAGGACAAGGTCTATTTACGTATTACAAGCAATGTTACAAGAGCGGAAGCTGCGGTTATGATGTATAAAGCGCTTAGCCTTTGATGGTTGATACAATTATGGTTATATTGAGGAGCGAGAACCGATGAAGAGATTAATAAAACTCATTTCAATTATGCTGGCAATTGCATACCTGCTTTTAATACCGCTTAATTCACTGGCGGCGGCAGGTGCGGTCAGCGCCAATGTTACCGATCCGCTGCTGAACAAATGGCAGGGCTACGGATTGGTGGATAAAAGTTTGACAAACAGTGACCTTAATAAGGCTGTTCAGAAAATTGACTTTATTTCTCTCATAAACGGGATAATGAAGCCCACCAATAAGGCCAATATCAGCTTTTCCGACGTACCGGGAGGGACCTGGTATGGTGATGAGATTTCAAAGGCTGCAGCCGCAGGATATATTGACAATAAGGATAAGGCTAAATTCAATCCATTTTCGGAAATAACCAGGCTGGAAGCAGCCATAATGGTTAAGCGTGTATTTGGGCTTGAACTGAAAGATAAAAGGCTTCTCAGTAAAATAACCGATGCTGAAGCAGTGGAAGGCAAACAACTGGAAGAGTTTGCAGCAGTCATAGAGAAAGGCTGTCTCACCCAGGTGGCTGAAGGCAGATATGTTCCTTACGGAGTACTCAAGCTTTCCGATGCGCTGAATATGCTGGATATTTGTGTGGGACAGGTGGTTACAAAGTCAGGAACGGTATCGGACAACGTTTCCGGGAATATGATGATAAATACGGGAGCCGTCACTCTAAAGGATATGAATGTAGCGGGCGACCTGACTGTAGGGGAAGGTGCAGGTGACGGGGATGTAAGGCTTGACGGTGTTTCGGTAAACGGAAAGCTGATAATAAGGGGTGGGGGTCCCAACAGTGTCACCC
>JAEVZU010000222.1 GCA_023392075.1 Bacillota bacterium
AAGTCGTTTTAACCTACGAAGGCTTAAAAAAATTAGAAGAAGAATTGGAATTCCTCAGAGGAACAAAAAGAAAGGAAGTTGCCGAGAGAATTAAACAGGCACTTTCATTTGGAGATATATCGGAAAACTCGGAATATGACGAAGCGAAGAATGAACAGGCCCAGGTCGAAGGAAGAATCGTCCAGTTGGAATCAATGCTTAAACATGCCCGACTGATAGATGAGGATGAAGTAAAAACAGATGTAGTCAGTCTGGGATCAAAAGTTAAGCTTTTTGACGTGGAATTTGAGGAGGAAGTGGAATATCTGATAGTTGGTTCCACCGAAGCAAATCCGCTGAAGTCAAAAATTTCAAATGAATCGCCGGTCGGAGCAGCTTTAATGGGGCACAAGGTAGGAGAAATAGTTGAAGTTCAGGTTCCGGATGGAGCAATCAAATTCAAGATTTTAGAGATTTCAAAGTAGTTTATATAATTTTAATTATGGGTTGCCACTAAAAGCTAAACTAATATATAATTATACTGACAGTTTACATTAAAAGATGTAAACTGTTTTTTGTAATAGATTACCATAGAAATTGTTGGAGGATATAATGTCAGAAGAAAATATGCAAGTAAACGCACAAAATGAAGAGCAGGATTTAAGTGAAATACTCAAGGTACGCCGTGCAAAATTAAAGGATTTACAGGATAAAAACAACGATCCTTTTAAAATAGTCAAGTATGATGTAACAGATTCAACTCAGAATATACTGGATAATTTTGAAGCTTTGGAAGGCAAGAACACTTCTTTGGCAGGAAGGCTTATGTCCAAAAGAGGAATGGGAAAGGCTGGCTTCTGTGATTTGCAGGACAGGGACGGCAGAATACAGCTTTACGTCAGAAAGGACGAAGTTGGCGACGAAAGCTATGAAATGTTTAAAAAGTATGATATAGGCGATATTGTCGGTGTCAAAGGTGAAATATTCAAAACCCATATGGGTCAGATATCAATAAAGGTAAAAGAGATTGCTTTATTGTCAAAATCACTTCTGCCCTTGCCTGAAAAGTGGCACGGTCTTAAGGATACCGATTTAAGATACAGGCAGAGGTATGTTGACCTTATTGTAAATCCTGAGGTAAAGAATACTTTTATATTAAGAAGCAAGATAATCAAATCAATAAGAAAGTTCCTTGACGACAGAGGATTTCTAGAGGTAGATACGCCTTTGTTGAATACAATTCCAGGTGGAGCCACTGCAAGACCGTTTATAACTCATCACAATACATTGGATATAGATATGTATCTTAGAATTGCTCCCGAGTTATATCTTAAGAGACTTATTGTAGGAGGCATGGAAAAAGTATATGAAATGGGAAGAATGTTCAGAAATGAAGGTATGTCCATAAAGCATAACCCTGAATTCACCATGATGGAAGTATATGAGGCATACAATGATTACAAGGGCATGATGGAACTTACTGAAAATCTGATTTCTACAGTTGCCATGGAAACTTTGGGAACAACAAAAATAATGTATCAAGGACAGGAAATTGATTTGACACCTCCTTGGAACAGGCTTTCGATGATAGAAGCCGTTAAAAAGTATTCAGGAGTGGACTTTGACAATATTAAGTCTGATGAAGAAGCAAAGGCGGCAGCAGAAGAAAAGAAAGTCCATGTAAAACCGGGAATGACCCGCGGTGAAATTTTAAGCCTGATGTTCGAGGAGTTCGCTGAAAGCAATCTTATCCAGCCAACCTTCATATATGATTATCCTGTTGAGGTTTCTCCCCTCACAAAGAGAAAGCCTGACTGTCCGGAATTGACCGAACGTTTTGAATTCTTTATAACCGGACGTGAGATGGGTAATGCATATTCCGAACTAAACGATCCTATAGATCAGAAGGAAAGATTTGTGAATCAGGTTAAGAAAAGAGATTCGGGTGATGAAGAAGCCAATATGATGGACGAAGATTTTGTTACTGCACTGGAATATGGAATGCCCCCTACAGGAGGATTAGGTATAGGAGTTGACAGACTCATAATACTTTTAACTGATTCAGCGTCTATCAGAGATATATTATTGTTTCCTACCATGAAGCCGAGAGATTAGTTAAAAGTCAGGTATGGGATGTGCTAGGGGGGATTGATTTGAAGTATACTTTACAGGAAGCCAGAAAAATATTGGGTGTCACTAAAGCCTCATCCAAAGATGAAATCGAAAAAAAATATGATGTAATACTGAAAAAGCATAAAATAATGAAGATGGAAGGCACTCTGGACGACAATGCCGAGGCTGAATTCCGGAAGTCCACTGATGCTTACAGAGTGTTAATGGGATATGAAGTCGACGAGCCAAAGGTGGAAAAGAAGGAAACCTATACTGATAAGGCCTTTGAAAAAGCAGGTATCGACAGGAAAAAGGCTGATAACTTTTTCCACTATCATAAATACCATATTCTAATTGGGATAATTGCCGTAATATTAGTAGTTTATTCCGTATATTCCATCGTCACACGGGTAGAACCTGATATAACAATCGGTTTGCTGGGTGAAGTAAACTATGAGGCACAGGACAAATTTAAAGAAAAAATAATTAAAAATGTCCCCGAAATAAAAGAGGTGGCAGTAGATTCTGCTGTATTGTCAAGCAATTATAACGATCAACAGTCATACGCCTATTTGCAAAAAGCTGTAGTACTTATCTCAGCATCAGATATAGATTTATATCTGGTTAATAAATATGCTTTTGACAATTATGCAAAAAATGGTGCATTTATGGCTCTTGATGATGTTGCCAGGGAGCTTAATATAGATGCAGCAAAAAGTGAGTCCTTGAAGCTGCGGGTGGTTGAAGAGTGGGAAGACCCCACAAGCCCCACGGATCAGCCGAAGCCCAAAACCTATTCAGACGCCGAGCCCCGACTTTATGGAATTGATGTATCCGGAAACGAGTTTTTTAAAGATATTGATGTAATCGGTCCCGAAAAGATACTGGTTGTTCGTGTTCAACCCAAGAACTATGATTTGGTATTAAAACTGATAAAACTTTTTACAAAGTAGCATTACCCTCTATTGATAATGTACAATACGTTTTTGAGTGGCTAATTTGCCCTGCGGCGTGTTATACATTGTCAATAGAGGGGATGGTTATATGATAGATTTAAAGAACTGTCAAACGTTCAAGTGCTAATAGTAAGATCATGAAATTATATATTGATGGGGGGTATTAGTATGGAAAGCAGTGAATTTAAAATAACTAAAGAATTGGTTGGTGAAAAGACCCACATTTTTCTTTCCGGTGAGATTGATATCTATACATGTCAAACGTTTAAGAGTGAGCTGAATGAAGTGGTCAACACGTTCAAAGGTGACTTATATATAGACTGCAAAGAGCTATCATACATTGACAGTACAGGTCTTGGAATACTGGTGGGTGCTTTGAAAGAGATCAGGAAAGATAATAACAACATCTATATCTGCAATTTAAAGGACAACATTAAAAAACTATTTATAATAACAGGATTGGATAAATTATTCAAAATAGATTAATTTTAAGTTTACATTGCTCAATCATGGGTACACATAAAATGTGTACCTATTTTTTGATAATAAAAAGAAGGAGACTATATATGAGTAATAATACAGCTTACGACAATGTTACACTTGTTTTGCCCTTAAAAAGGGAATATGTAAGCACTGCGAGACTGACGGCATCAAGTGTGGCAAACAGAATAGGTTTTAATATCGATGAGATAGAGGATATTAAAGTAGCAGTATCCGAAGTCTGTAACATAATTTTATCTAAAAAAGCAGATGAAATAGGTCAGTACAGAATTTCCTTCGATATAAAAGAAAATATTCTTGAAGTAATGTTTAGGGGGGAAAATACACAATTTAACTGCTTCAAAGAATCTCTTGAGAATGAATATGGTCTGTACATCATGAAAGCACTGATGGATACTGTAGAACTTTGTAATGACAATAATTCCATAGTTATGACCAAAAAGATCGGAGTATAGCTTATGGAAAAAGTTAATGGCGGTATTGAAGTCATGGAGGAGGCTGAACTGTTCTTACATTATATTGATACAAAAGATGTAAGCTACAGGAATGCAATAGTATCCAAATACATTAATTTGGCTGATTTTTTGTCAAGAAAGTTTATTAACAGGGGCGTCGACTACGATGACATATATCAGGTAGCATGTATGGCACTGATTAAGGCGGTAGATAGATTCAGCCCTGATAAGGGAGTTAAATTTGTCAGTTTTGCTACACCTACAATATTAGGCGAAATTAAAAGGTTTTTTAGAGATAAAAGCACATCTATCAAAATACCAAGAAGGCTTTATGAAGCAAGACAGGGGCTGAACAAGGCCCGTGATGAGCTGACCCAGGAACTGAAACGGGTTCCGAGAGCAGATGAAATAGCAGCCTATATGGGTATAAATGTAGAAACTGTACTTGAAATAATTGAAGCAGGAAGTTCAAATTCAATTAAGTCTCTTGATCAAAGTATTTATCAGGATAATGAAACTGATTTAAGCGATACCTTGGGATATGATGAAAAGACATATGAAAAAATCGAAAACAGAGATTTTCTCGTGAAGACACTGAAATTATTCGGTGAAGTAGAACGTGAATTCATAAGTTTAAGATATATGCAGAATTTGACTCAGAAGCAAATAGCCGAAAAATTCGGAGTATCACAAATGTACATCTCGCGTTTGGAAAAAAAGATACTGGACAGATTCCGTACTTTACTATAATATTGCTGCGCGTGTTTATATACATAAATACTGGGTATTAATATTATTATTCTAAACTAGGTGGGTGTAATTGTGAAAGCTGTAACTTATGCCATCAAACATGATATTAAAGGCCTTGCCTGTTTAATTAAAACAGTGCTAAATGTTATTCAGACTGAGTTTTTAGTAAATGAAGATACTTTATTTGAAATCAGGGTTATACTAAATGAACTTATCGTCAACGCTATTTGTCATGGGAACAATTGTCAAGACGATAAAGGAGCTTACGTGACCATAAAGATAGTTAATGATTCATATCTATACGTCAGCGTTAAAGATGAGGGGTGTGGGTTTAAGCATAAAGTTGATTTACAGAAGTTAGGTGATTATGTTGAAGAGAACAATAATTCTTTCAATGAACATGGGAGAGGACTAATAATTGTTGAACAGCTCAGTGATAAGGTGAAGTTTAATAGGTGTGGAAATAAGGTATCAATAATAAAAAATTTAAGGTGACGGCGCAAACTGTCAGAAAAAGCTGGCGGCCGGTTTCACGCACTCGGAAGTATAAGACTGAGTGCAGTAAACAGTAATTATTTGAATCCTGAACAATATAAAAACTTTAATCGTAAGATTGGTGGGAATACCACTGATCTTTTATTTATGTTTAAGTATGAAAGGTTTATATAAAGCCACAGGATAAAAACGTATACGCTAGAAAACGGCAGAACTTATTAGAACATATGAATATAAGTGATTTATTTTCTGATAATTACCTAAAATCACAATTTAATAGCGAGTTTACCCTTGACAATAAAAACAACATTATGTTAGTATATATAAGCCGTCGCAATTACTGACGACACCGACTTAAAAGTCTGACAAGCTGTAAAAACAGCCGAAAAGAAATTTTAAAAAAGTGTTGACACTAAGTAAACGGCGTGATATTATAACTAAGCTGCTTGCGACAAACAAACAGCGAAAACCTTGAAAGTCAGCTGTAAAAGCACTTTTAAGGTTTAAGATGATAAATGCGAGTAGTACAAGGAAGATGAATTTCGAGCAGCGGAGCTTATGCGATAAGTGAGCAGCGCAGAATATGAAATCTGACGCAGTAATGCGAAGTATGTAGCATCTTGAGATGGACTTTGAAAAGTAAACAGTGACAAAATACATGCAAATGTATATGTACATCGTAGATGTACATTGTAAGGACTCTTTAAATTCCAGAATCCAATGGATTCTAAAATTGAGTAACTTGCGAACTTTACAACCTGGTTCTTGGAAACAAGAACTAGAAAAAAAGTCAGCAATTTTAAATGAGCATGCTGAATAAAATTCAGCAGTCAAGCTTATCAAATAAGTTAATTGTGCAGCAGATTTTCTGCGAAACATATAAATTTTAATT
>JAEVZU010000244.1 GCA_023392075.1 Bacillota bacterium
ACTTGTAGAGTTAAACTCTTTTATTGCAGATAATGTACGGGTATCATAAGATCTGACGTACATGTTAATTATTTTTGGGGTATTTGTTTCTGGATCGGGTATATCATTATTGGAAGTACATCCGGGCGATATTAATAACATTAATAAACTTATAATAATGAGTATTTTAATTATGCTATTATTTATTTTCATAACGCCTCCTTAAAACGCTGATGAATGCAAGCTATTATGTATTTCACAAGGCAGTAAAACCAGCTTTTCCAACGGTGAAGTTGATTCATCCGCAGCTACAGATAAATTACTGATACTATTGATAACAGCTTCAATACTTTTACTCTCATAACGCTTATATGGAATCAATACATCAGGCAATTCATGATGGATTTTTACGCAATTGCTGTATTGAAGACGCCTGATTATCAATATTCTCTTTTCGCCTGTCTCAATAACGAATTTTCTTGGGCGACTTCCAATAACCTTAAGCCGTTCAAAGCAGCATGGACAGGGAACATACTCTTCAGCCCTAACAAAAAAATTCCTTCATTAGTCTTTTCAATTAGCTTATATTTTGATAAAATGATCATGTTGTTTGGAAGGGACGCTCTTTTACCAAAATTATTGTTGCTTCAGTAACCTGATAAAGGGAGCGTCTTTCTTTCTATATTCTCATGGACATTATATCCAGCAATTCTCTGACAGGCAAGTCCGTCAGCTTTTGGACTTTATGTTATAGCTGCAACACTAAGGAAGGCTGTTCAAACAATTTCCAAAAAGCGTTAGCTTTTCTTTGGATATATATAAACAATGATATAAGTCAATTTTTTAATAAATTTTAAAAAAAAGTCTTGATATCGAATATTTCGTGTAATTATAAAATTCTATTTTAAAATTATTGTTTTTAACACTAGCTAGAGAAAAAAATCTAAACAAAACGTACTCTGTTTAGATTTTTCATAAAGCTCATTACTTTTTGGTATCTGACAAAATGCTCTTACGTATTATTATATTTATCAAGAATGAAACTTTTTAAGCAATCGTTTACCAGCAAACCATATTGCAAAATAAATCACTAAAAATTGGATAATAAATTCAACTAATTTAAATAGTAATGCTTGGATTTGCGCAAGGGTTATTGGACTCATAGAATGTTCCCTCCTTTAAAAGAATAATATAAATTATATTAAGAAAATAATAATTAACTTACAATATAATACCAAATTATGACAATAAGTTCAATATCTATTTATAATTGGTAAATACTTAAGAATTACCACATATTACAATTTGAGGAGGACAGTTATGTTTAGAAAGTGCAAAGTATTTTTATGTAGTGTCTTAATTGTAGGGATGTTAGGTTCAATCAATGTTTTTGCTACTATACCTGCAGAAAGTGAAGAATTACCAGCAAGCACTCAAGTGCAAGAAGGTAACCGCCTAAGTGAATCTGATAAAGATGCGCTTAAAAATTTCTTGAGACAATATGGCGCTGATGAAGCAACTATATCTAATCTTCTAAAAAAGTGTGAAAATGGAGAATTATGGAACAGTCTAGATCCACAGTACAAGTCTACAGCTACTCATGAAACCTTTAGCAATGAGAATGGTATAACTGTCGATAAGTATGTATACCCTGATGGCTCTATAATGATTCAAGAATTATCTAGCCCGATTACAACCACTGAATCTGGTGAAGTTACTATAAATACAGTTTCTATAGGTGGTGGAACTGTAACCCAGGGATCTGGATTTTTAAGTGTTAAAGGTGCAAAAGTTTCATATGATTTTGGTATGATAAAAGCGAGTTTTAATGCGGATTATACTTTTGCAAACGGTGCCTATGACAAAATTGACAAGATATACGACTATTCTATGCGTGTTATAGGTGGCTCTTACCAAAACCTTACCTTTAAAATAACTAAGCAAATAGAAAGTTCGACTGGTCCAGCAACTGCTAGACTTCAAGCTGATACTTTTCTTGCTGGAAATATGGTTGGCATCACATTTTGGATACAATTAAATGTTGGTTCTGAAACAGCATGGGGTTCTGAAACTGATACATATTAATAATCTGGACAGTGCTTAGATTTCTGAAACTTAATTATATTTGATTTCTATTATTTTGAAATACCATAATATTAATTTTATAGGAGGTTAGTTATGTTAAGAAGGTGCAAAGTATTTTTATGTAGTGTTTTAATTGTGGGAATGTTAAGTTCAATAAATATTTTTGCTGCTACACCTACAGAAAGTAATGACCCAACAGCAAACACTCAAGTTCAGCAAAATAATCAACTAAGTGAATCTGATAAAGTTGCGATTAGAGAGTCCTTGAAAAAATATGATGTTAATGAAGAAACTATATCAAATCTTCTAAAAAAGCTTGAATACGGAGAATTATGGAATAGCTTAGATCCACAATACAGAGATACAGCCACTCATGAATCCATAAGTAATGAAAATGGTATAACTATTGATAAGTATGTATATCCTGATGGTTCTATAATGATTCAAGAATTTTCTAGTCCGGCAATTACAGCAGAAGGGTATCAGGAGTCTGATATCGTCAGAACTTTAGGTCAAGTAAGTGGTGGAACCGTTACACAGGGATCTGGGTTTTTAAGTGTAAAACGTGCAATGGTTAATAATAGTTGGGTTATTATAAGTATGAAATTTTATACAGATTACACTTTTGTAAACGGGGGTTATGACAACATTGACAATGTATACGACTATGTTATTCAGACTCTTGGGGGTACTTATTCAAATACTTCATTAACTATAAATAAACAAACAGAAACTTCGAGTGGTCCAGCACTTGCTACTGTTGAATCAGACTATTCAGGTCCTGCAGGTTCTATTCACGTTTGGTTAAAATTGAATGTTGGTTCAGAAAGAGCATGGGCAACCAATAATTCTATTTAACAATTGTCCACAAATTTAAATATTTGTTTCTTAAATCAAATAAAGTATTTTTGTAATAAATAGATAATTATTTTACCCTGTAAAAGTAGACACTGAAAAACGACAGTGTTTGCTTTACAGGGTTTTAATTTTTAACTGAATGATATATTACCAAAAAGAATTTTTTTAATTTGTCATTCAATAATTTTTTTCCTAAAAATATATCGTTAAAGCGATAGTTTATCCCAACTATCGCTTTTTTGAATATCTAATAAAAAAATAAAACGGTTGATATAGAAAGTATATTAAACCAAAAATGTAATGGAGTTTATACCCTGACAACAGCAAGAGAGAGGTGCTTAATATGAATGCATGGGTAAAGAAAGTAATCCTTCTTTTTTTAGTAATGATATTTTCCATAATTGTTGTTTCCTGCTCAGAAGAGGATAATATTACGAACACTCCGGAATCTCAATTAACTATTAACCTGATGTATTCAGACAAAGTTTTGTTAAATGCGGTGGAAAAATATAATAATGTAAATCCAAATCTTAAAATTGATGCAAAAGTATTTTCTGACATTGAGCAGTTTAAGGACAAAAATATTTCACTGTTTCTGCCCGAACTAAATGCCCTGGAGCTGCTCAAGTTGCGTGACCGTTTACAGGTATGCTTTCCTAAGAGAATTTTTGGAGGGATATGGAAAGAACTTTGAGTTTTTATGTTAAATGCGCCAACATTTAACCCTCAAAGTCCTACACACGTAACATCATAATAGCATATTTAGGGCGAAATGTTAAGGACTATCGTAAAAATTTTTTACGATATCTGGCGAAGTTGAAGTTTTTATGCCCTGTTTGTGGCAGTAATACCGGGCTTCATGACAGCTATGACAGGCATGTGCATATAGATGAAAATATTGAGTGGA
>JAEVZU010000258.1 GCA_023392075.1 Bacillota bacterium
GAAGAACAGCAGGAGAGCGTGAAAGCTACCGACGTTAAATACCGGAGCATTGCCGATGCTATTTCTGTTTCTGTTGACAGAATTTCAAGCCTGAATACTTTGAGCAATGAAATGGAACAGAATAAAATTAATATCCTCGACATAATGCAAAACCTTGCAGCCATAGCTGAAGAAAATGCTGCAAGCACCCAGGAGGTTTCAGCCTCGGTGGAAGAGCAGACCGCATCAATCGAAGAAATCTCCAACTCCAGTGAAAAGCTGAAACAATTGGTCGGCGAATTAAAGCAATTGGTGGCTAAATTTAAACTGAGCTAAAAATTAAAATAATTTAATAAACAACCTAAGAACTAAAAAAGGTTTAAAACCTCCCACTGGCCTGAGGTGTTTTAAACCTTTTTTTGATTAAAAGGATATATTGAAGCTGCTTTTCATTACTCCTCAGCCACGGTATCTTTCCCGAATTTGGCTCTGGCACTTTCAGCCTGGGGGTCATGCTTAATATTTTTTGATGGAAAGGCTCCGTCTTCCTTTTTGTCATTGGCTTTTTTGCTTCTTTTATCTGTTGGCATATTTATCTCCATTTCCCGGATATTATTTCCGAACTTCATTTTTAAATTTAAACTTAAGTATAAATAATCTTTAGTAATTAGTATGTTTCCTCTAAAAATTAATATTCATATAATAACCGGATAATCAAGCTTGACTGGGTACAAATTATATCGTAAAATCATAATATAATAATATATGAATTAAATTTAGGAGGTCCGTTTATGAGTATAAAGATCCTGATAGTCGGCGGTGTTGCCGGCGGAGCAAGTGCTGCAGCCAGACTGAGAAGGCTGGATGAAAATTCCGAGATTATTCTGATAGAAAAAGGTGAACATATTTCCTTTGCAAATTGCGGCCTTCCCTATTACATTGGTGAAGTCATCAGGGAAAAAGAAAAGCTTTTGGTTCAAACCCCTGAAAAAATGAAGGAACGTTTTAATATAGATGTCAGAATTTTTTCAGAAGTCACAAGTATAAACACCGAAAACAAAAGTGTTGAAATCCTTGATAAACTCCAGAAAAAAACATATATTGAATCATATGATAAATTAATACTGTCACCGGGCGCTGAACCCGTCAGACCAAACCTGCCCGGAATCGGAGCAAAGAGGATATTTACCCTCCGGAACATACCCGACACATATAAGATAAAAGACTTTACAGAAAACACTTCGCCAAAACGAGCAATAATTGTGGGCGCCGGCTTCATCGGCCTTGAAGTGGCGGAAAACCTTCATATGAGGGGTATAAACGTCACCGTTGTTGAACTTGCCGACCATGTCATAGGACCTTTGGACTTTGAAATGGCCGCAATCGTTCATCAGCATTTAAAAGCCAAGGGAGTCGAACTTTATCTGAAGGAGGCCGTCCAGGCCTTTGAGGAAAATGAAGCTGCCATATCAGTCAAACTGTCCGGCGGCAGAATTCTAACAGCCGATATGGTTATACTGGGAATAGGAGTCAGGCCTGAAACCGGGCTGGCGGTGAAAGCGGGATTGAAAACAGGGCAAACGGGCGGCATATCTGTGGATGAGTATTTGCAGACCTCCAACCCGGATATCTACGCGGTGGGAGATGCAATAGAGGTAAAGGATTTTGTCAGCGGAAACCAGGCGCTGATCCCTCTGGCAGGCCCGGCCAACAAGCAGGGACGGATCGCAGCAAACAATATATACGGGCTGAAGGAAAAATACTCCGGTACCCAGGGAACTTCCATCGTCAAGATATTTGACCTTACGGTAGCTGTTTCAGGAAATAACGAGAGAATATTAAAACGCAGCGGTACCGCTTATGAGAAATCCATCACACATACGGCCTCACATGCAAGCTATTATCCCGGTGCCATTCCAATGTCGGTAAAACTGCTTTTCAGCAGTAACGAAGGGAAACTTCTGGGCGCGCAAATCGTTGGTTACGACGGTGTAGACAAAAGAATGGATGTACTGGCAACGGCAATGCGTGCAGGTATGACAGTATCCGATCTGGAAACCCTTGAGCTGTCATATGCCCCCCCCTATTCTTCTGCAAAAGATCCTGTAAACATTGCCGGCTACACAGCCAATAATATCCTGAAAAAAGACTCCTATGTATTTCATTGGGACGATGTGGCGGGAATTGATACGTCAAGGGATATCCTGCTGGATGTGAGGGAAAAGGAAGAAGCTCTGCTGGGAACCATCGACGGTGCAATAAATATTCCCCTTGACCTGCTCAGAAGCAGAATCCATGAGCTTCCAAAGGATAAAGCAATTTATGTTTTCTGCCAGGTAGGCTTAAGAGGATATCTTGCCGTGAGAATCTTACTGCAGATGGGCTTTAAAAATGTCAAAAATCTTAGCGGAGGTTACAAAACATACCATATGGCTGTAATCAAACAATCAAATGAAGATATATTCAGAAATGACAATACCATAAATACCGCAGGTTATTCTGCCAGAAACGAAGTAGCGGCAAGCACGGGAGGAACTCTTCTGCAAACTGCAGACCAAACCGGGGAAGCAAAGGTCAAGCTTCGGCTGGATGCGTGCGGGCTGCAATGTCCCGGGCCCATCATGACTGTTTATAATGCCATGAAGGATTTGACGGATAATGAAATCCTTGAAGTCAAAGCAACAGATCCGGCCTTTCAGGAGGATATCGCCACCTGGTGCAAAACCACAGGGAACAGTCTGCTGGGAGTAAATTATGATAAAAATGTGTTCACTGCAATGATAAAAAAAGAAATTAAAAAAGAAAATAATACTGTTGTGAAGAAAAATAATAAATCGATGATTGTATTCAGTAATGACCTGGATAAGGCAATTGCATCCTTCATTATTGCAAACGGAGCTGCCGCTATGGGAAGAAAAGTCACCATGTTTTTTACCTTCTGGGGGCTGAATATTTTAAGAAAATCAGAGGGACCGGGTGTAAAAAAAGACTTTATTTCCAGAATGTTTGGTGTTATGATGCCTAAGGGATCAAAAAAGTTATCCCTGTCAAAAATGAATATGGCCGGTATGGGACCCAAAATGATACGATACCTTATGAACAAGAAGGAAGTATATTCCCTGGAAGTCCTCATAGAACAAGCTAAACAGAATGGTATCGAATTTGTTGCCTGCAATATGTCCATGGACATTATGGGCATTAAAAAAGAGGAGCTTATTGACGGAGTCACCATTGGAGGCGTAGCATCCTTTCTTGGTTCTGCCGAGGAGTCCGATATGAACTTATTTATTTAATTATTCCATATTGGAAAAAGTTACTTTCGAGGAGGTTTCCAATTGATTGATTTAAAACTATATGAAAAAAAAGCAGATAAAATAAAAGCAATTGCACACCCGCACAGGCTCTGCATCATAAAGGGCCTGATGGAGGGCGGTTGCAATGTAACCAAAATCCAGGAATGTCTTGGCCTTCCGCAGTCAACGGTTTCGCAGCACCTTGCAAAGCTCAAGTCTGCAGGAATAATAGCAGGAGTGCGCAATGGCCTGGAAATCTGCTATAGAGTGGTGGATGAAGATGTCATAAATATAGTCGAAATTCTTTTAAGTGAATAACCGTTTATCCCTTTTTCTCCTTCTCTATTTTGCGCCAGTGATATATGAAGGAAGGCAGTGCCACAATTACCACCGAGGTGGATTTTGCTACATTCTTGCTTCTTTCGGTTCTCTGGTTCTGTTCACTTTTCCTTTGACTCTCTTCATAGGCCTTTTTTTCCTCTTCGGTCATTTGCCGGTCTTTATCTATTGGTAAAGCATCATAATAATAGCTTGTAGGAAAAAGCAGGTCGGTCAAATTCTGAATTGTAAAAATCAACCCTATAAGTATCAGCATCAATGACACAAAGCTGACCAAATACAAATAAACATTTCTGAGTCTGGACATCGTTTACCTCTGTGCGGAATTTAGCGGGATTGCCCGAAGCCCTGGCAATCCTTTTCAAATTCCGGATTTAGTTATTTTAATATACTATTGAATTGACTTTAACTCATGTTCTGTCAAATGATCCACGAAAAGCCCCTTCAGTTCTTCCTCTGCCGAGCAGTTTCTCTGGTAATACCAGTACTTTACATCGGCCTCTATCTGCTCGTCCGTTCCCTCCGGTCTTTTAGGATAAACGGCAATCAGCGCTTTTGTTTCCTTATCCCTTAAGCCAACTTTTTCAAATCTCTCGAATTTACCCATCCAAGTACCATCTGCCTTTCCGCCCACGGAATATTTATACACCGCACATACCGTGAGCGGGATATGGCGTGTTTCTCTACCCAAAAAACCTTGAGCAAACTTATTTCTGTACCAAATCTTATGCCTTCCTGAGCAATAAAAAATCGGGTATATATAT
>JAEVZU010000269.1 GCA_023392075.1 Bacillota bacterium
GGCTTTCATCGTTTTTTCCTATCAGGTTTTCTTGTGATAACACTTTTGAAAGTTTAACAAAGTACTTTTCAATGCTTTCCTCATCATCAGATTTTAAAAGATATCCATATACACCGCAGTCAATCCCCTTTCTGGCATACTCGAACTCATTGAATGCACTGAGGAGAACAGTTTTTATCCTTGGGAATCTGCTTTTCACTTCCATTGCCAGTTCCAACCCATTTATATGCGGCATACGTATATCCGTCAAGATAACGTCAACTTCTACTTCTTCCAAAAGTTTTAGAGCTTCAAATCCATCTTCTACTACCCCAATTATCTCAAATCCTATTGAATTCCAATCAATAATTGATGGTAGTACTTTTCTGAATATTTCTTCATCCTCTGCTATAAGAAGTTTATACATACCAGGCCTCCCTTAATATACTCTTGTTTTCTTGAATACCATTATCTCTAATAGTTTTATAAATAACTGGTAATTTTATGGATCTGAGCAAATAAAATAAACAGTTTCCTTAGTCCTGTTTCTTCAAGATGCTAGAAGTCCATCCAAACTGAGTCTTATAAAAAAAAGAAATTTGAATTCTGTTATAATTATTATATCAAGTTATTACGACAAATTTAAGATAAAAGCAATAAACTAATGGTTATGACTGGGTTACCAAGTGCAAAAGGAACACTGCACTCTTTAAACTCAGTGGTTCTGATTGGAATGGCAAACCGAGGTATGCACCTGTGAATCCAGGAAGCTAGTTTTACTGGAATGAAAGCAGAAGCCGAAAGGCTCATTGTCATATGGATTTAAAGCATAAAAGCTTATGAATATAATCCTCCTAATACCGAGCATATTTTTCCGGTATTATCTTCAACAGCAGCTAAAGCATCCGTATAACAAATTTGCTGATCATTAACTTTTTTTACCAGATCATCCAACCAGTCAAGCCACCGGTTTATGTAGCTTCTTTTGGTATCAGGGATAGCTTTGAAATGCAAAAACAACTTATATGTATTTAATCCCTCGGAGGAACTGTTGTTAAATTTAACAACCCCCTCAAGAGCTTTATGATATATTTTTACATAGTCAGGATAATCAGCCTGCTCATTGTCATATTCAAAATACTCTCTTAGCCTTGAACTTGCCAGCATAAGTATATATTCCGGCTTCCTTCTGAATATACCGGAAATCTGGAGCAATTCATTAAAATCAGTCTGGTTGTCTGCCAGAATTAAAAAATATTTTGTCTTCACTCCTAATTTTACAAGAGAATCCAAGGCTAAAAAAGCCTGTTCGGGTGTTATGCCTTTGTTATACCGGTTAAGCTGCGTTTGGAGAAAAGACTCAATTCCTATAGAAATACTGCTTATTCTTTGCGGGATTTCAGAAATTGCAGGAAGGCACTTAATAACACTGTCGGCTCTTGCACAGAACTGTAATTTCTGCTGAAGATTTTCATTATTCATCTCATTACACAGATCCCTAAATCTGTTATTGTTGATCAAAAAATTCTGATCCCTGAACAAAAATACTTTTGCATTTCTTTCTGTATCAATTTTTTTCATATCCCTTATTATGTTTTTTATTGGCCGGACTTTTATGCTGCCATACATATGCTTTAACGGACAAAAGGTACACTTTCCGTAATTACATCCAATACTTTGCAGCATGCTGTAAATTCCATTATCGTTGTAAGGGTAAGTATCTGCATCAATTTCCAGCATATTGGCATCAAAGTCATTTCCAATGTCGACAGGGTTGCTTCTGCTGCTTATACCGTTTTCAAGAAACTCTTTAATTTTGGGAATGAGGCAGCCTTTTATAACGAAATCCGTATCGGTCAAATTCCTGACGTGATTCCTATAGAAGCTTACCATAGGGCCGGCAATAATAAAACTGGCCGAAGGATTACATTCTCTCACAGTTTCGATAATTTTGCTGATACGGTTAAAGGCACCTTCGTGTTCAGTTGTCATAAAAACTGTGTAATGATAGTTAAACTTAGTTTTATCGATATATGTAAGGAACTCATCAAGGTAACATTTATCAACCGAGTACTCTTCTTTTATAAGGAAATTTTGTAAAAATGACACATGAGGGTCACCATAGCCTAAATGCTCAATTTCCACAATAAGTATATTCATAAAAATCTCCATTCAAATTACTCCGGTGCTTCCGATATTATCTCAAAAATGGTATGCCGGCATAAGGTCAATTTTTTTTAGTCCTGCAAGCAACTCAATTTTTGTTATCATATTCTTTTAATAACTCCTCAACGCAATCGAGACGGTAGATTTCTGATAAATCGTTCCTTGATATGTTTTGAGACTTATAGATGCTATTTATAGTGTTTTTTACCGTATTAAACGATATTCCAAGAATACTTGATATTTCATTACGCGTTTTTCCTTCCAGAATAAGTTTCAGATGAACCAACTGCTGATGAGTCAGCTTTTGTAAATTGCTTATTACAATTTGTCGCTCAAGGTCATGTTTTATATCTAAAAATGAATGATTTATATGTTGAAGCCATTCTGCAACAACAATGTCAGGATCAAATCCCATGGCACAGCGGATAATATCAGGAATTTTTTCAATATTGGATTTTATAACACATCTTTTTGCACCTGCTATAATGGAATTGTAAATAATTTGGTCGTCTTTTATGCTTGACAGCATTATTATTTTTGATTTAAGTTTAAACTCTTCCGTAAGTATCCGGGCCAAATCTATTCCTGCGCTGTCGTCGCCATTTAACCCTGTATCCATTAGTATTACATCGGGATTATTTTGAATAATCAGCTTAATGGCTTCTTTTCCGAAGGAGTTTATCAGAAAAGCATCAATATCCCCCTGACCGTCAAGATATTTTTTTAAGTATTTAATATAATTAATATCATCTTCTACTATAGTCACCTTTATCTTTTGCACTTATACTCCTCCTAATGCCTTATTTTAATGGAGAACGCCACCCTCCCCCAATGTTATTACATTTTATGGTTTTTGCGAGCATAGATACAATTTAATATTTACATATAATTTATGCCGTCCTAATATCAGTAAAATTGTTACAATTATAACATATTTTATAAAATATGTAAAATTTAGTCCCTTGGATACCAGAAAATTTTGTCCTCTTCAATAAAGCAATATTGTGATAATTTCAATAGTGAAAGGACAAATCAAGGGAGGCAACGACTATGGAACGGGCTAACAATTCAAATTACAGTGATTTTTGTGAACGGGTAAAAAAAGTAGTTTGCCGCGTTTTTCAGGTACCCGTGGAAAAAGTAACTTTAGAAACTGAATATATAGAGGATTTTGAAGCCGATTCTCTGGATATTCTGTCATTGTATACTGAATTGCAGGATGAGTTTAATGTTGAGATGCCGGAGGATAACCCTCCAAGGCTGCTAAATGTTGAACAAACGGTAGAATACATGCATGCATTGGTATGCTGTAATGAAGTAAAGTAAGTATGTAGATTTTTTGGGCATGGATAAAGTTATATCTGAAAAACCCGCTAAAACCTAATATGATTCTGCTGCGGGTTAAACCCGCAGCGAGGAGAAGACTATCTGGAAAGGGGGATTCACTATGAAAGAAAGTATACAGATTCTTAATGATACTGTTCTTGAGGCAAACAACGGTGAAATTAAAAATTTAAACAGCATGGAATTGCAAAATTCATGTGATGCTTTTGCAGCATGGACTAGAAGCTGCTAGATTTAAAAAATACAGTTTTAAAGGCAAAAAATAATTAATAAGAGGTTTTTTTAGATTCAGATTACTTACATGCCCAATTAATACTTTTTGTGTGCCCAATGGATCAATTTATTTGGCACATTGGGCACATGGAGGATAAAATGCATTGTAGACAAAATCAAATTATAGAGGGTATATACACATTTCAAAATGATGAAGGGAAAGAGTTTGTTTATTCAGGAAATTCAGGACTTCTGCTTGAATGTAACAACAGAGTAAGGGATTTTATAGCAGGTAATTCAGGCGAAGACATGGAGTTGGTTAAATACCTTTGCAGTGATACCATTTCCAAAAGATTTGCGCTGACAGCAGGTGCTGTAAACAAATCACATACCCTGACGCTTGATTTTTCATACGGCGGTGACGTACTTTTCAGACAGAATGACAGAAAAGAAGAAATGTCTGAAAAAAGTTTTAAAACTGTGGAAGCTGGGATTGAGTACTTTCTTAAAAAGTTTTCCTGTAAAAATGGGGTTAATATTTCTTTTCTCAGCAGCCAATTTATTCCATATTTTGCACCGATAAAAGACTTTATTGAATCAATAGCCGTTATAGCCGCAAAACATAATATTAAACTACAGTTTGTGCTGAATACGGATACTGTCCTTTTCTCTGAAGAAATACTCCGCTATGTTATAGAAAATAATTTTATTATAGTTATGAATATCAGTACAGATAATTATGTAAAGACCGGAAAGCTGTTTGATGAGTACGAGCTTTATTTAATGCGGGAGAATGTAGGATATATAACCCAATACAATAGTATCTTTACCAAAATATTATTAAAAGATATCAACATAGATTTTATTAAATTATATAAGGAATTATCCGGAACAGGACTGGATATTATAAGCATCCAAATAGCCGACAGCAAATTTTACTGTGAAAATCAATATGAAGATGTTAGAAAGTCATTGCAGCGGTTCGGGGGGTTCTTTCTGGAAAATCTAAAAAAGGGAAAAGTAGTTAAGTTTCCAGGTTATATAAATATAATAAAAGCAATTCAAAATGCTTTTGATAATTCAATAGCCGGGTTTCCCTGCGGAGCAGGCATATCTGATTTTAAACTGAATCTTGACGGCGATATTTTTCTATGCAGCTGCCATACCGTATACAGCAACCATAAGCTGCTTAATATCTATTCACCTGTTGAAAATGAAAATATTCTTAATTTCAGAACCGGTCATAATGTTTTGCAAAGGAGCTTGCAATGCAGTAAATGCTGGGCCGCTTATCTTTGCGGAGGGACATGCTATTATGATTTATATGACCTGACTCAGCTTACGGCCAACGAAAACCAATGCTTCTTCAAGATGGAAATTATTAAGAATGCACTATATATATATTCATCTTTAAATCAGCAGCAGCGTATGGTTTTTGACAACATGCGTGGGGGTGTCTTATGGTGGTAAAGGATATAAATTTTCATCACATTTTGTGTCTTGAGCACAGTGAAAGGAATGATAGTTAATATGAAAAGCAATTTTCTGGATAATAAACAAATACAAAAAATATATAAGTATGACCTTTTTCCTATCATGCTTCTATCATACCTGTCCGGTTCATTTTTTTTTATAAGGAATTTATTTACCAATTATCATGTAAAGAAAACCATAGCCTCTGTTTTCGGTCTGAACAGCAGGTTGAAAAACAGCTGGAAAAGTTTCAGGCACTACTGCTATGATGCTTTATTCATTTATAATCTTGGATGGCTTTTGTATGGAAATATTAATACGATTGAAAAAAAGTTAAGCAAAGCTGTAGTAAAAAACTCCGATGCCCTGCAAAAAATTATCAGTGCGGATTCCCCTACAATTCTTCTAGCTTCTCATACCGGCTCATACTATATCGGACTTTTTGCAGCACATGATAGACTGAAAAACAAGGAAATTGCACTGCTTGCACCAAGGCAGTTTGAACCTGAAAGAAAGCAGCTAATGGAAGAGAGATTAAAAGAAGTATTTACTGGCGGAAAAAATATTAAATCGGTTGATCTTCAGGATAAATTCAATCTTGTAGAGATCCTCGGCGTACTCAAAAAAAACGGGGTCATTATGTGCACATGTGATTTTGCCTTTTCTTTCACAAAAAATAAAATACAGAAATTTTTTGGCAAGGAAAAGGAATTTCCAATTGGATTTATAGAAATGGGACTGAAATTTAATGCAAATATTGTTCCAATGTACAATTATAGAGAAAATCATAAATATGTAGTAGAATTTGGAGAAAAGCTCGCCCTTGTAGGCAGTAATGAGAAAGAAAGGGACATATTAAGATATTTGAATATAAATACAGGAAGGCTGGAATCCAAGATTTCTCAAATTCCGGAGCAATACATCCTATGGCAGACCATTAATATAATCAACGGCACAAACAGCAGTCCGCTTATGAATTTGGAGCTGTATGGCAGACAATATACTTTCTGCCGGCATGGTGGGTTTTATTTTGAAAACAGCTATTTTAGCAAAAATTTTAATCAGAAATGGTTTTACAGTATAAAGAAGTATTTGCCGGAATGCTTTAATCTTATATCTGATTATGTATGGATGGATCGCTATCCTGGAATATATTTTTTTTCACCCGATACCCTCCCCGATGCAGGGGCCACCGCACCTGTATTTGCAAAAGCGTTTACGAAGGAAGGAAATATATACCTTCTTTTTAATGATAAGGAATGTGGATGGAAAGAAATAATAAATAAAGAAATGTTCTATTGCGGTATTTTTCAATTTTTTAATGGTATTGAACTTTTACCTGAATGGCTTATTCGTTCAATATCGCTTTATATTGGCGGTGAGAGCTGTATTGATTCAAATTTATCAGACTATATCAGTAAAAATAGCAGTGGGGTACTGAATTTTTTGATGAAGGACACGCTGATTTCAGAGTGCGTTTATTCAGCAGATGTTATGAAAGCTTTTGGATATTTCCTTTGTGAAAAATACGGTAAGGAAAAGGTTAAGAAGCTTTTTACTGAGGTGAAACAAACGCAGTGCTTTGAAAAGGCATTGCTCAGTGTTTTTGACTGCGACCTCAGCGTGTTGCTTGATTTATGTCTGCTCTATATCAATTCCGACTCACTGGCAAAATTATAATTAAGGAAAAATTATCAATTTGGAGGGGTTATGAAAGATTTATCGATAATTCTAAATTTGACCCATGAATGCAATATGGCGTGCGGTTACTGCTATTATTCCGGTGAATTGTTAAAAAACCCGGGGGTTATGGATTTAAAAATGGTTGAGGTTATATTTAAAAAACTTGGAGAAAGCAGCTTTGATAATATAAGGATTTTTTTTCATGGTGGAGAGCCGCTGCTTGTAAGTACAGACAATTATAATGAAATATTTGCAATGCAGCAGCACTATTTAGAAGGTAAAACCATTATAAACAGCATTCAGACAAATGGAACCCTTATAAATGACAGCTTTATAAACTTGTTTAAAAGCCATGACGTAAAAATAGGGATTTCCCTTGACGGACCTGAGTCTGTTCATAATTATTACAGAAAAAATAAATCCGGGCATGAAACCTTCCGCTTGATAATGAATAATTTGAAAAAGCTTGCCGACAATGGAATTTGTGTTGGCATTATATCGGTAATCAGTGATATTACCGCAGAATATGCAAATATGCTGTATCCTTTTTTTAAATCAATTAAAAATATCAGAGCTGTTGATATGATGCCTGAAACTATCAGTTCTTCTGCAAGAATCCTTACAAAAATGAATTACAGCAAAATTATGAATCAAATTTTCAACCAATGGTTCTTTGATGAGGAATGCAATTTTGAACTGAGAATTCTTACTTCAATTGTTATGGGATTTATAACAGGAATTCCATCAATGTGCATATTTAACGAAAGCTGCGTAAGAAAAGTCCGCTTTTTATCGATTGACATCCACGGAAATGTATCCCCATGCGACAGCCTGACATCTCTGAATTTAGGGAACATTATGCAAAACTCGATACAATCCATGCTTGAAAACAATATGACCAGAAGGAATTTCAGTATTTCGGATGAGAGGAAAAGGGAACGGTGCTGGTTTTGCAAATGGTTCAAATACTGTCATGGAGGATGTCCGTCCAATAGAACGGAGAGTGAGATTAATTGTCATTGCGATGATTTTTGCAACATTTTTGAGTATATTTACAGTACACTTGAAAATTTCGGTATATTCCGTAACGGTTATCTGCAGCCCAGTTCCATTGAAACAATACCAAACCCTGCGCTCAGGCAAAGTATTATAAATGCAGCAGAGAGGATAAAAGCTTATGCTTAAAGTAAGCAGTTACAATATATATATAAAGACACTGGATGAGGATGATAAATATCTTTTTGTTCACGGATACACGGGCGCGGTAGACGTGGTTTCGGAAGATATTTATCTGTGCCTTTTACAGGCGGAAGAGAATGCAGAAAAATTAAATAATTTAAGCAATAAAACAGTATCAGTTTTGCAGGAAAGAGGTTATCTGACACAAAGATCTCTTGAAGAAGAAAAGAATCTTTTACGTAAGGTGGCTTATTCCATCCGTGAGCATAACCGGACTAATCCGGTTATAGCTATAATACCGACCTATAATTGTAATTTCAGGTGCAGCTATTGCTATGAGAGCAGGCTTAAGAAAAACGGGAAGCAATGGATGGAAAAGGTTATGAGTAAGGAAAAAGTAGATGCTGTTTTTAACATGATAGAAATGCTCGAAAAAGAGAATAAATCAGTTAAAAGCATTATTTTATATGGAGGTGAGCCTCTATTAAAGCAAAACTACGATATCATAGAATATATAATCAAAAAATGCATCAATGCCGGTATAGTGATAAAATGCGTAACCAACGGATATGATCTTGAATATTATCAGGAGCTTATAGGGTATGGAAAAATAGCATTTTTACAGATAACTCTGGACGGCTTGGCGGAAATACATGATAAAAGAAGATTTTTATCAGGAGGCAGACCAACATTCGAAATAATTGCCAATAATATAGATTGGGCGTTGAAACTGGGGGCTGCTGTCAATGCAAGAACCAACGTAGATGAAAGTAATCTGGATCAGCTCGTAGAACTGCTGGAGTTGTACCGCCGGAAAGGCTGGATGGACAACAAGCTGTTCTATCCGTATTTCAAGTCTGTACAGGACTGCAGAGAATCACATGAAAATTTGGTTGATGAGCTATATATAATGAAGAGGCTGGAGCAATTCAATAAAGACAGGATTAATATCAACAGTAGCTATTCAATGCTTGCCCAAAGCTTTATGCACTTATTCATAAATAAAAAATACGCACCTCTCAGGGGTGGCTTTTGTGGGGCAGTTAACGGTCATATGGTCATAGATCCTTACGGGGATATTTATCCTTGCTGGGCTATTGCCGGAAATAGAGAGTCTGCTGCAGGCAGTATTGACTATACTGGAAACAGGGATTTTTATATTAATATGCAACAGCCGGATAATAAAATGGAAGCTTACATCGGCCAGTGCTCCGAATGCCCATATGCCCTGTTTTGCGGCGGTGGGTGTCCAGTATATACTGACAACAGAAGAAAAGACCAGGGTTCTTACTGCAGCCGGTTTAAAAGCTTGTTTCATGAGGCTGTACCGGAAGCATACAGGAACTACAAAAAGATATGTTACAACACACACTGAACAGTCCAGCTATTAAAGTCAACTAAACTAAATGTTAATACATATGGGTAATTATCTCATGGATTTTCATCTCAATTATAAAAATATTTTTTCAAGTTTCTGCTCAAACGAAAACAAGACCTCAAGCATTTCTACTTGAGGTCTTGATATAAATCTGGCAGAGACTTACTTTCCCGGGCCGTTTCCAGCCAAGTATTATCAGCACTGAGATGCTTAACTGCCGTGTTCGGTATGGGAACGGGTGTATCCATCTCGTCATTTCCACCAGA
>JAEVZU010000273.1 GCA_023392075.1 Bacillota bacterium
TCATCAACAGTTTTTACAACAAACTGTCCTACCGAGGATGACAGCAGGAACTGATTTGCAGCAGTCGCCAGGGACTTGCTGATTTTTCCGTCGGACTTATCACTTACATTTTTCAGACCGGTGTCAATTATGTCCATGTTTTGATTGATTACTTCAATATCGGCAGTCTCATTGAGGCCGGGTTTTACAAGGTTATAATTGGTTGTGTTTGTCGACATCTCATTACCTCACTTTCAGGTTTTCCCATGTATTTTCTTTTACTTGCTGCCATGTCAGTGTTTTTACATAATCCCACATGTTGTATTTGAATGTATACATAACTTGCAAATGGGCCGGCTTTATTTCTTCAATTGCTTTTTTCAGGTCGTCCAGATTGGGAGGGATACCCTTGATGCCGGTAAATTTCACTGTAAAGCTGTATTCACCGGCATTTTCGATAATATTTATTTCTCCGTTATCATAGCTTTGGGCAACAGTTTGCATGAGCTTTACTGTTACGGTACCAACTCCACGTATTTTCGATTTGACCACCCCGCGCCGGAAGTCTGTTTCCCTTGTTTCATCAACAGGTATACTGAGAAATTCCTCCCAGAACTTTAGTCCCCAGGTAGCTTTATCAACAAAACACTGGTCCAGGATGCTGTTAATTGATTCCCACAAGGAATCAAGCTCGGTGCCTTGAGTATCATATATTTCATTAAATACCTTACTCTTCAGAATAAGCTCAGGTATATAGGATTTTAAAGTATCAGCTTTATTCATTTACAGTCACCGTCCCGACAATTGCTACCTCTTCTGCTCCTACTGTTATATTGGCAGAACCGTTATTTACCAACAGGTTTGAGTAATCTTCAATACCGCTGCTCTGCATTATTGCATTACCAACCTGTGCATAGCTCACGTAACTCTGTCTGAAAGCAATTGATTTTAAATAATCACCAACTTTTGCAGCAACCTCCTCTTTTATCTGCTCCAAAGTATTGGAGAAATCTTTTATTACCGTAACATTGATATCTATGATAAGCGGTTGTGCTGCAGCTACATCTACTTTGGCACCAATAGGCCTGTTGTTTTCAATCACCTCGGAAACACTTGACACAAGATTCATATTAGCCGGCTTCTTTTCTGTATCTATAACAATTACTTTCACTGTTCCGGGGCCGTCCCATACGGGAAATACTTTTGCGTCACCTATACCGCCCACACTTAAAGCCCACAACTTATAATCGTTGGCATTTCCGGATGTCGAAGGCATCCTAACCTTAATCAACAATCTTTGCAGCAGGCTCTGATCACTTTCTATATCACTTCCGCCCGTAATGGGTTGAATATTTGTTACCCCGGTTATTCCTACTACCTGTACAGGCAATTGAATCAGGCTTCCTGACGGCACATTGTATTTTATCCCTATATCCTCGGCAGTAACCTGCAAATCCAGTATTCCTTCTGTTAAAATTCCACTGTCGGTTGTTGTATAGATAAGTCCTCCGCCGGTTTGTATCTGAGTACCGCCAGGTATCGCTACTCCGTTATTTCCTGTAAACCTGACACTACCGGCTGCTCTTGCCCCCATATTACGGCTTATCCCGTATTCCCCGGCTCTCATGTCCAGATAGTTTCCTGATGAGGTCTGTGCAAAAGCCAGCGCCAGCAATCTTTCCAGCTGTATATAGCTTTGAGCCAGTTCCACAGAAACAGGTGCAACCGCATCATTTACAAAAGATCCTTCCGATTTGTCTATATCAGTGCTGATCCTGCCTAACATCCTTTGCTTTATTGCTTCCTCTGTTTGGGCTTCATACATTTATATCCACCTCCCCTAAATCACTTAAAATTGTAAAATCAACGGAGATTGTATCCTCTTCAATTGCTGTTGAGAGATTTTTTATTCCCTTGATATGCGGGTTGACCGAAAATGCTTCTTCGATGTACCTTTTCACTTCACTTTTAACAAATTGTGAAGATATATTGCTGCCAATCAAATTTGCAATCTCCTGCCCATAATCCCAGCTATATGCCAGGTACTTATACCTTTCTGTTACCAAAGCCTTGTACGCCCATATTTTTAATGCCTCCAGGCCTTCTGCAACCTTTTGTCTGCCGTTTTCAAATATAAAATCATTACGTATAAAGTCCCAGGCATACTCCCTTAAAACAACGCTATCCGCTATTTCCTGAACTTCCTCCGCCTGCCCTTCTTCTACAGCTGGAAATATACTCATAAACTCACCACCTTGCATATTATAAGAAATACTTTTTTGTCTGCCGCGGGGAGTATTACCACCTCATCACCGTTTTTTAATGAACCTGCCAGGTATTCCGCAGCTTTCAGATCATCCTTGTCAAGCTGCAGACCGTTGACACTGATCAATAAATCAGGAGCCGGGTTTATTACTTTCCCCAGCATCACTGAAGGAGGGTTGTATATACTCCCCTCCTTCCTCATTACATCAATTATTAATTTAAAAGGATCATCCATTCTTCCACCCTCACATGTCCCAATGCTTAGAAATATTGGAGCTTTTTTTCTTCTTTTTACTCATATACGTTTTTTCATTCATAACATCATCAAAATTCAATTCAAGCTGCATGGTGTATGCTCCATTTTCCCAGGTGTGGGTATCGGAATCTATAACAAAGCCCTGTATGGTGTCCGAATATATATCCTTTACTCCAACCAGGTACCCGGTTATACAGTCAACATTTCCAACAGCATTTACGGTTCCGGTCCTTGTAATTCCATGAAGCATTGCCTTGGCAGCCACAGCTGGATTTGTACCCTCTTCTTTCCGGTAAACATCCTCAAGACGCCCGAAGGCTTTTACCCATTCAGCTTCAATTACCGTCCCGGACAGGTTTCCATTTGCGTCAACTATTTTTACGGTATTTATCATATCCTCGAGACTTTCGCTATAGGTACTGTCTGTTATGTCTGTGCTGTCATAAAGTATACAGTCAATTGCCAAGCTGCCCTTCTCAATAACAGAAAGCTTATTGCCGTCCATTATAACCATGTACTTTTTACCGTTTTGTTCGGAAGCTTTGTTGTATGCTTTGATTATTATGTCATAGCAGGTTTCACCGATGGGTATAAAGCTTTGTACTATTCCTGTGCCTGCAAATTCCCCGGCCTGTATGCCGAAATCAGCACATATACCGGCGGCTATACGTTCTGCCGTGGTCCTTTTAAAATTGTAGGAAGCTTTGTTTCTTAAAAGGTATATGGCACTGTCATAAGCTGTTATTTCAAGCGCATCTCCTTTGCCTGGCCTTGTTTTTACGAATACGTACCCTTGGAAAAGTACACTATTTCCAATTTGAAGTTCAATAATATTACCAAGTTCAATATTAACCTTCGGCAAATAATAATCTGTCCGGGATGACGCAACCGTTATATCAAGCTTTCTTGCCACCTGTGAATATGAACCGCTCCATGTAATGCGAACAACAAGTTCCGTTATGTCTCTGCTGGTTTTGGAATTCTTAATGAAAATCTTCATCCTTTACACCACCAATGTCTGACCCGGATAAATTAAATCTGGGTCAGGTATTTTATTCTTACTTACCAATATGGAGTATTTACTCCCATCCCCATATAGCTTTTTTGCTATTGCCCAGAGACAATCCCCGCTTTTAACAGTGTATTTCTTCGGAATTGCTTTTTCAGCCGGTCTCTTGGCGGCCTTTAATTCAGGTATGATTTTTGAACCGGGAGCGCCGGGGAACCTGTATTCCTTCAAGTTTAGGGTAAAATAAACATCCCCGGTACAATCCTTCTCTCCATAGCTGAAATTTTCTATGGCACAGGCGAGGTTTACATTTGTTCCTGTTATAGTAAGTCTTATGGGCCGACGGGTATCCTTCCATTTTTTAATAAGGTCCACACAGTCATAGGGTTCAGGAAGACCTTTATATACACAAAATGAGTATTCCTGTGCCGGAAAAAAGGACGAAATCTCAAGCTCGGCTAATTTTCCCCTGCCTATTACGGCAATTTCGCCAAAGGTGTTAATATCAAGCACATTGACATTTGTTCCATTGCTTATTTGGAATTCCTGAGGCGGCACAGGCAGCCGTAAAATCTCTTCCCTGTTATTGTATGACAACCAAAATTCCATAACTATACCCCTCCTGTGTTCAGGCTGTATTTATACAGCTTTAGAGCCAATCTTTCGGTGACTTTTTCTATGTCGGCCTCTTCTCTTATTACCAGATGGTCTGCAAGCTTTGCAATGTTTATGGAGAACCCTGCCGTTTTGTTAGCTTCCTGCTTTGTGAGAACCCTCTCCCCCTCATGCAGCAGTGCAGGGTAATTGTTGTATGGAACCCTGCTGACGCCGAATGCATATGGCATAGACTTTGAATTTTTTGTGGAGGATTCTTTTGGCTTTGCGATATTTGAAAACATGTTCTTAATGTTACTGAATGCATCTCCCATTCCGCCTAGCAATGCACTGCTAAAAGTATCGTATTTGTTCGTTTGTTCTATCCCATATTTCTTATTTTCTTTGCTTACATACCTTGAACGATTAATCATATCTGTCAAATTGGTTGAAGTTGCAGAAAATTCAAAGTCTTTGCCCTGTTTATCTGATATTTTTCCAAAAATCTTGTCTGCCAATGCCGATCCTATTCCCGAGAGAATTGCCCCACCAATTTGCAAACCCAAATCTGCAAACTCGGGAATATATTTCGTAGCAGCAACTATGAAAATTTGTATTGCACCATCCGATATACTTTTAAAGGCTTCCTTAATTTTGTTTCCGCCTTCTCCATCAAACCATGTTTTTATTGATATATAGATATTGTCCAGGGTCATTTTGATTTTCTCTCCAAAATCCGCTTTTTGAAACTGTTCATTACTAAATAGCTTTTCAAAAAAGTTTACCAGCCTGTCGGCGTTGTTTCCTAGAAATTCTCCTATGGATTTTCCAACATTCTGGATATTCTGTTTGAACAAATCCATTCCGGCCACGCTTTTGGCCAGCTTGTCGGTAAACCTTTGAAGACTTGGCAGTATACCCTGCCGTAAACCTTCTCCGAAGGATCCCAGAACATTTAAAGTTACAAACTTCTTTATATTTGCGAACGTAGCTAATAACGTTCTTGACAGTTTATTCATATTGCCGCTGAAATCCTGTCTCATACCATTCCGGATTGCCTGAATTGCCTTATCGGCCGGTAATAACCCTTTTTCCGCAAGATTTTTTGCCTGGTCAGCCGATTTTTTTATACCCTTAGCCACGTATTCCCATGCATCAATTCCGTTATCGGTCAGCATATCCATTTCCTGAGCCGAAGCCGTGCCTTTTCTTTGCATCTGACCCAGCGCATTGATTATACTGTCAACGCCTTCCTGACCTTTGCCGGTACCAGAGGCCGCATCACCGGCATCCTGCAGCAGGCTTATCATATCATTCTGCTTAAATCCCTTGGAAAGTGCAGTTTGAGTTGTCTTTGCCAGATCCCCAAATTCAAAAGGTGATTTTATGGAGAAATCCTTTAAATCCTCCATCATCTTCTGCCCGTTTTTGTTGTTTTTGAGCATCATTTCAAAGATTGTTTGCGTTTGCTCCATCTGCCCTGCAATATTAAGCGTTGATATACCTGCATTTACAGCACTGTTTACGGCTCCTGTCACATAGCTGAAGATATTCAGGAGGTTTCCGGCAATCCCCTTTATTGGAGCGAAAATTGCTTCTCCGCTTCCGGATGCTGATTTCCCGCTTGCCGGGGCTGTCTTTTTATTTTCCGGCGATGTACCTTTAGAGTCTATTTTCTTTTTGTTGACCTTGTCTATGTCGGTCTCCAATTTTTTAATACTTTTCTCAACGTTTTTTATATCCTTTTTTGCGCTGTCAGTAGAAAATTTCAGGGTGATTTTTCTTGAAACTGCATCATGAATCCTTTTTTTCATCGCCTCGGAGTGTTTACCTGTCTTATCAAACTCCTTCTGAGCCTCCCTTAAGGTCATTGTCAGATTCTTTCCTGCCGCCTTTGTATCAACTTTTAGCTGCAGTCTGTTCCCATATAGCATTCCCAGTTGTTTGTACAGCTCCTGAGTCTCCCTTTTAAAATTTTTTTGCTGCTTCATCATATTATTGAGCGCCGATGTAAAATTGTCTTTCAGTGCAGCTATGTTATTTACTTCATTTGCCATAATGTCACCTCCTTTTAAAGAACATTTATATGAGAATTTTTTTCATCCTCTATTTCCTGCCTGGCAAACGCATCTATTACAAGCCAATCAGCCTCGGACTGGTTCCAGAAGACAGATGGACGAATGCTTTTGTCTTTTTTCCAGCAATAGTACATTAAGCTGGTCCGTCCATCCGTCCTTATCAGTTTTTTATTTCTTGTACCGTATCTCCTCCAAAACCGGACAGTTCAGATATGATTTCAAATATCCTGTTTATTTCTCCGGGGCGGAGCAGCTTTTTCACCAGTTCCTTTGGTGTTGCAGCCTTAAACCTGCCTATGAGCTCGTCACTTTTAAAGTTAGGGTTTTTTACACCTTCGATGATGGCAAATATCTGCAGCTCAAGTGTGTCAATCTCATCACCGTTTGTTGCGTTTTCCTTTATCTGAATGTACTTGTCCATTGAAAGACTGTGGCAGGTGAATACCACCTTTTCCCCGGTTTCTTCAGAGAGCCTTTTTATTTCAATATCCCGGGTTGATGCCTCAAGCCTGCTTTCATCCATTGTGAGCAATATATCCATTACATTTTTCATTGTCTTTCCCTCCGTCTTTATATAAAGTTTAATAAAGGTGGTGCCGCAAACCTGACAAAATTGAAATAGTGCTCCCATACTAACTTCAACAAATGGATTGCTCACAAAGTACATGTCTGAAATTTGTATGGTTCACCACAATTTCAGACATGTACTTTTAACAGAGCTTCCCATCTATCGAAGTTGTACTCGCACACTGAATCGGTATTTTATTATTTGCAATTCTCTCATTTTGAGGCATCCCTCACATTATTGCGGTACTATTACGTCCATAAAGTAATAGTCTTCAAATGTAAACGGGCAGTCAACTTCCCCATTTTTCTGAGCAGCCCAATCCGCAAGGGTCAAATCATCGAATGAAGCATTCCTCAGTACGATTCTTTCGGCACCGTATGCCGCGGGGTCTGCCAGCTTTGAAACAATAGTCACCTTGAGCTCCTGGCCCGTTCTTATAAGATTGCCGATCTTTATTGCCATACGGGAATTAACTTTATTTAACTTCATAGAGCCTTTACCTTCCCAGCCGGATAATTTTTTACCCGGTGTAGCTCTGCCGCACATGGGAACGTCTTCTTTTTTAATATCAATTTTTGCCTGAAGAGCGGTACATTCGGAAATCTTCTCTCCATCCATCCACACTTCTCCCCAGCTTCCATTCATTACTTTTGATGCATCCATATGTCAGTCACCTCTTCTCCTCTTTATTTATATAGCCATTACCAGTGATATATCCTCAATGGCATCCAGCGGTTTTATAGCCCCTCCCAGAAATACCTTGTCATTTGTGTTGTACTCCTTTACTTCCTGGTCGGTAAGGTTATCTGTATTTACTCCAATTGATTTCAGGTATATCTTTTGGGCGGCGATATCTATATTGGCGGAATTTTCAGCATTGCTATCCAATAGCTGGTCTGCCGCAAGACCTTCCAGATATCCGTTGATTGCGGTAATAAGAAGTATCTTGTTATCATAGCTGTTGGGGTATTTGCCTATATAACTGTCCTCGGCCGTTCTCTTTATATCACTGTAGATCAGGTCAAGAATATCAATTATTTTGATCTTTTTATAAACCTCACCTTTGTCGGCGGTAGTGGTTACAAGTGAATTTACCGCTCTTGCCACTTTTACCTTCTCACCATCGTTGAATATCTCAAATTTACCGCTGTCAATGGCGGTATCCAGCTGTGTTTTGGTAAGCCTTGGTGAAACATCGGTAACTTCAGGCAGCACCTGGAATGTAGCTGATATGTTGAGCGGTGTTCCTGCCAGCAATCCGGCTATACGCGGCGCATACTGCACATTGGTATATGCTGTGGAGCCAACCTTTATTGTCCCGGTTGTGAAGTTTATAATTCCCTCGTAATCTGCCGCTATTCCTGGTAAAACAGCCTTTACCTTTTTATTCAGGCTCTCTCTGAGAGATTTTATCCAGGCTGCAATTCCCGCCATCTCGTCTGCCTCTATGCCCACTACCGCCAGGTAGTCCCACTTGGCCGTTTCAAGATATGCCTGTGCCTCGGTGTAATCTGTACTTGCTAAAGGCTGCACATAAACAAGTACTTTTGACGGAGGCTTTACTCCTCCGGTAAAGGCCAATTGAATGGCAGCCTTGTTGGCATCGGACAGATCAGAAGGTATATCCACAACGGTCAGAAGCTCCTTAAAGCCATTATTTGTGCTGTCCTTCATGATTAGAGCAACTATGCCCCTCTCCCCTCTTTTTATTGCACTTATTGCTGCTGATTTAAATGCTATGCTTATGTTTGGTAATCCCATCTTTTTAATCCTCCCTTACATTTATTATGATTTCTTTTGCTTTCTGCAGATTTTGAGTATTTTCTTCTCTTAAATTGAAATATTCAAAATCCACAGTAAAATTGATTTCATTTTCTCTTAGTTCTGCTCCAAAGCCTTTCTCCGAAAGCTTTACCGCCTGATTTTTTACAAGTATAAATCCGTTCTTGAAAAGGCCTTTTACAGTTTCATATACACTTAACTTTTCAGCTGTCCCGGTGATTCCATGGGCGTTTTGTGTTCCAAAATATATAATCTGAAAGGATGCCCTTTCTTTTGTTGCTGCTCTGTTGGAATCCTCCCAGGTATCAGATATTAACTGAATAAAGAAAGAAGGTCTTTTAAAGTTTTGAGGTATATTTTCTATAAAAAAACCATGTTCAGGAAATGCGGACAGCAGAGAAATATTAATTGCATCCATGATATCTTCAATAGTAATCATTAAACACTCCTTTTCAACGAAATGCCGCATTCCTGGTGACCCCGGACTTTGTAGGGCATTGAAGCAATGTACTTTTCAGAGCCCGTCATTATGACCTCTTTGGTGGTTTCGTCAACTGTTACCGGCATACAAACAATATCACCTGCTTTGATGTCCATTTCCTCAGGCCCGTACAAAACCAGTTCAATACTTATTTCTGCCTGCGGAGTCTTCTGACTGTAGCGTCCCCTCTTTTTCCAGGGCCATGGCAGGCTTGTACAGCACGGATAAGGTCCTTTTTGAATTGCGACAGTATCAGGCCGGTTTAAATATCCTACATCTGTCACACTCCTGTAAATAATGCATTTTTGATTGTATCTCATCCTCTTCAGCCCCTTTTTTTGTACAGGTCAAGTATAAGTTTTATAGAAGCCGGTAAATCGTTCAGGTATTTCTCGGCAAAATCTCCCGCTCTGCGCTCTGCCAGTCCTTCAGCATCCCTGTTCAGATATTTCATCGTTGTCAGGTCAATGCAGGCACCCTCCAGGTCATATGGCAGAGTTCTGGGCTGTTCTTCCGATTGATCCTTGGGAAGAATATATCCAGACTCATACTTCACCAAGATATTTCTTCCGTCGCTTGCAGGCCAACCTGACTCCCTGAATAAAACAGCTGTGCCGTTCTCACTGTTATTCTCAATATCCAGCTCCCCTATGTCTATTTCGTTTCCTTCAATAAACACCGACAGCACCTCTCCCGCCGGATAATACTTAAGTTGTAAAGCGTCGGTTCCTGTTCCCGTAAGCTTTTCTTCCCTGATCTCATTTTTAAATATTCTTCCCGTATAGGTTTCAATGAATTGTGAAACCTCGTTGATTTTTTGGTTAATAAGGTCATCTTTTATATCAATGAGGCACCCGTTAAGATTATTTCTTACTGTTTCAGCAGTTGTTAATGCATTGCTGGCTAATTCCATGTTTATCACCTCCCAGCGGTTTTTAGTTCTCTGTTCCCTTATTCTGTTCATCCCCGGTAACAGAACATAATTCATTTAATGGTGTTCCCGGTCAATGCAACTCTTTCAATACCGATTATTTTTCAAGTCTGTTTTTCATATTCTTTCTCCTCCTTTTTATTTTTTCAAGCTCAAGCTCTTCCTGATCAGTTCTATATTAAATAAAGCTGAATTATTATCCTCAGCCGGGGATGCATTTGTAAAAGTCCTTCTTCAGCCTTGCAGGCTTTACCAGTTATTCACTGCCGCTTAGGCATTTATCTTAATTGTTTGTTCAAATTTTGAGCAGCAAAAAGGAGAGTATATCTCAACTCTCCTGAACACGCTATTTATACGCTGCTTTCGTGTGTCTCTTAATCTAGTACAATATATGTTTTAGATATTATAGACTGCTGGTCCCTTGAATATATATTTTTTGATAATACAATTATATAGCTTTTGATGTGCTAATGGGTGCTAATTATTTATACTTTTCATAAATTTATCGTGCTTCAATCTTACCGAGGACGTTCCATAGTTCATGCATTGCCCTATCTGCTCCCAGGTAAGCCCGTCTATATACTTATATGTAAGTATCTGTCTTACCTCGCTGTCATCAATACTTTGTATAAAATCTATAGCTTCGTCGATCCTGCTATAAAGTTCATGGTATTTATCACTTATCTTTTTTCCTATTGCATCTCTTTTTCTGATACATTCTTCAGACATCTGCTCGCAGCCGACCAGTGTAAACGACCGTGGCAGATACGGAAACTGTGCCATACTTCCCCGGACCTTGTCAGTAACGATTTTTTCATTATCTCCATAGCTTAATTCCCTGAGCTTTTCTCTAAGCTGTTCCACTTCTTTTTTTAATTTTATAATTTCATTAAGCCGTTCTTTATTCATAAGTTCCTCCCAAAATTGTTTACAACCTGCACTTAAATAAGTAAATTGTTTAATTTATTTAGCTTCGTTCTATATCCCTTTCCAGAAAGCCTCTGATCCATCCCTGAATTATTTCAATTTAAAGCTAAAAGCATTGACAAATCATAGACTATAGTCTATGATAAGGGTATACCCTTTCTATACAAAACAGCAAACATGTTGTCAGGGTACTGTATTTTAATTTATTAATTAAAATATAACTTTTGTCGATTTATTTAGCTATAGAAATATTATATAGACTGTAGACTAATAAGTCAATATAATTTCCGTATATTTTAGATTGGAGCCTATATATGAACTTGTTTGATAGGATTAAAATACTTTGTGAAAAAAAAGATGTTTCAATAGCCCGGCTTGAGCAGGAAACAGGTTTGGCAAACGGCAGTATTAGAAAGTGGTCTAATACTGTTCCTTCCGGTGACAGATTGGCTAAAGTTGCAGATTATTTTAATGTAACTACGGATTATCTGTTAGGACGGGATATTTCAGCCACGGTTGCCGCTCACCGTACAGATGGATATGGTGAGGATCTGCCCCCTGAAGCACAGGAAGAATTAAAAAATTACATTGACTATCTTAAGGTCAAATATAAGAAGAAGGACAATAAATGATAAAAACCCTCGATAAGAAAGAAACCCTGCTCGATGAATGCAAAGAACTCGGTATCAATGTAGTTTCCAATCCCCTCCCGGATAACGTAAAGGGTCTTTACTATTCTGACAGTGAAACAGAACCGGTAATCACTTTGAATCCAAGTATTGATACCCAATCCGAACTCTGTTGTGTAATTGCGGAGGAACTTGGGCATTATCATACCTCATGCGGAAATCTGCTGTCCGGGGATACCGACAGGATCGTCGTACTGCAGCAGGAAAGCAGAGCAAGAAGATGGGCTTTTGAAAAACTTATTCCGTTGGAAAAGTTTATTGAAGCTTATAATAATGGTATCCGGAACAGTTATGAACTATCCCAGTTTCTTGATGTCACCGAAGAATTTCTGGAGGAGTGTATCTGCAATTATAAAGGAAAGTATGGGATATATAAGGTTTTAGGTAAATACATAATTTACTTTGAGCCCCTCGGCGTATTAAGAACATTTTACTAGGAATATGCTTATATAGTTCATTGGAGCCTGATTGTTTGTTTTTCGACTATTCCATTCTTACCATATCCATAGGTAAGCTCCACTGTATTATTATCTATCCACGTCAATATATAGTCCTTGTTTGTGAACGGTCTGTGGCCATTGTCGGTAAGTATTTTTGCATTGATTTTTTTTATAAAAATCACATTATCTTTAACATAGAAATCGCTCCAGCCGGAGAAAAGCCAGGTATTTTCCTCAACAATAAGGGTAGTTGAATTATCCGGAGAATTAAAATAAAAATATTTTGAATCTGTACTGTCAATAAACCCAAAGAAGCTGATCAAAAGTAAAACCAATATACCTGCAATGGTAGTCAGCACTATCAGCCAAACTCTCCGTATTAAGATTACTTCAAGCATTATCAGTAATAAAACAATAATAATATTTATAGCAGGGTTAAGTATATGCCGGCAAAAATCGGCAGTTATCATATATATATAATTCCTTGACAGTAAAACCAAAGCAATTTTAAACAAAACAGTTAATATCAATAATATAGATAACCCTATAGCTGCCCGTCCGTTTCCCTGCCGTCTTTTGAAGATACTTTCCATAACCTGTGCCTCATATGCTCCGAATTTACTTATGTATTTACCGATATCGGTATTATAACACAATACCCTCTATTGACAATGTATAACATGCCTCACGCCGGCTATTTTTCCACTTTTCTTTGTCGTCGTACTTGCCTTGCGTCAACAAGGCTGCGGCCATCCTCCTCGAAAATTGCCAAAATGTCTCCGCGCGAAGTCGGTGATTTTTGAGTGAGATATTTGGGCTTGCGGCAAGGCAAAGGCGTGCAGTAAGGCTTTGTGCCTTGCAAGCGGCTTCAGCGCAGCCGCTGAGCAAATTACTTCCTTAACATTAAAACAAAGACCTCCGGGAACCTGTCAGTATCCCGAAAGCCTCAATTCATTGCAAGAAATTTGCTTCGCAAATCCGCTTCGCGTCCACTCAAGTACTCTGCCATGCTACGCAAATTATCTTGTTCGCTAGGGAACCCTAGGTTCCCTTCGACAAAATGTTTCACATTTCTGAGCACCCTCCTGAAACCGGGAAGGGGATTCCCCTTTCCAATCCCCGAATATAGAAATTTACCGTTTGGGATTTTCTGGTGTACACATTCAAACTCAGTATTATCAGTGTCCCATCACAGTTCCAAAAGTTATAAATTCCTATACTCCGAGAAAAGAAGCGCTATAGCTAAGCCGGCTCTTCCCTGCTACTTCTGTCCATAATAAGCCCCTGCTCCATGCTTGCGCAGAAAGTGCTTGTCAAGCAGCACCTGTGGCATGGCGGTTACAGCCGGATTCAGCTGTTTACACTGAATTGCCATCATAGCCACCTCTTCCAGTACAACAGAGTTGTGTACCGCATCGGCAGCATTTTTCCCCCAGGTAAACGGTGCATGGTTTTTTACAAGCACAGCAGGTATATAATTTGGATTTAATTCTCTAAAGGTCTCAATTATTACTACTCCGGTATTGGCTTCATACGCAGACTCAATTTCAGCCCTGGTCATTTCACGCGTACAAGGAATTTCACCATAGAAGTAGTCTGCATGGGTTGTTCCATATGCCTGGATTCCCATACCCGCCTGCGCAAACGAGGTTGCCCATCTTGAGTGTGTATGGCATACTCCTCCTATATCGGAAAAGGCATTGTACAGTGCCACATGTGTGGGCGCATCGGAGGAGGGCTTCAATTTTCCTTCTACAACTTTGCCTGTAAGGTCAATCAACACCATGTCCTCTGCCTTCATAACATCATAATCAACTCCGCTGGGCTTGATAGCAATGAGTCCTTTTTCCCTGTCGATTCCGCTTACATTTCCCCATGTATATGTCACAAGACCGCGCCTTGGAAGCTCCAGGTTTGCTTCCAGTACTGCTTGTTTCAGTTGTTCCAGCATGTTAACCTCCCAAGCCATAATATGGCTTTGAGCCGCATAGCGGCCACAAAATGTAATGAAAATTTATATCCTTTACCGCAATAATTCATTGCCGGTTTATAAAATCTTATCTCAGATTGTCAACGGCAGCTCTTTCAATATCCAGTCCCTTTGTATAGCGTTTCAAAAATTCATTAAAGCCGGCAACCTCAGCCGGATCAGGTGCAATGGAATTACCCTGCTTCCCGTCGAAGACCTTACGTTTGAGGAAGTCCTCCAGAGATTCGTTTTCTGTCCGGTTGACCATGTATGAGCCGAGCAGTGCAATTCCCCATGCGCCGCCTTCTGCCGCAGTTTCCATGACAGATACAGGAACATTAACAGCTGCAGCCATGATCTTTTGTCCCACCAGCTTTGTTTTAAAAAATCCGCCATGTCCCATCAATTCGTCCAACCTGACAGACTCTTTTTCCAGAAGAATATTCATACCTGTCTTAAGCGCACCCAGTGCCGTGTACAAATTCACACGCATAAAATTAGCAAGATTGAAGTTACTGCTTGCCGAACGCACAAACATAGGACGACCTTCTTCAAAATGTGTAATGTGCTCTCCTGAAATGTATCCATAGGCCAGTAAGCCTCCGCAGTCCGGGTCGCCCTGGAGTGCCGCACCAAGCAGGGTATCATAGAGCCTGGGTTTGTCGACATCCAAACCCAATGCCTTGACAGCTTCTGCGAATAAACCCATCCACGCATCATAATCCGATGTACAATTATTTGAGTGCACCATGGCTACCAGCTTGCCATCCGGTGTCGTCACCAGATCAATCTCCGAATACGCCCTGGACAGCTCCTTTTCCAGTACAACCATTGCAAATACGGATGTACCTGCCGACACATTTCCCGTACGGGCGGATACACTGTTGGTAGCCACCATGCCGGTTCCGGCATCCCCCTCAGGCGGACAAAGCGGAATTCCCGCCTGCAGCTGACCGGTAACGTCCAGCAGCTTTGCACCGTCTGCAGTCAGTTCACCTGCTTTGGTTCCCGCAACAAGAACCTTTGGAAAGATATTCTCCAACTGCCATGGAATATTACCCGCACTGACAAGCCGATTAAACTGTCCGATCATTTGCATATTGAAATCCCTGGTATTTACATCTATTGGAAACATACCCGATGCATCGCCAACTCCCAAAACCTTCTGTCCCGTTAGTTTCCAATGTATATAACCTGCTAATGTTGTAATATAGTCTATATTGGAAACATGCTCTTCCTTATTCAGAATAGCCTGGTAAAGATGGGCAATACTCCATCTTTGGGGAATCGGATAGCCAAACAGTTCTGTCAGAGCTTCAGAAGCCTGACCTGTTATGGTATTGCGCCATGTACGGAATGGCGTTAAAAGCTTTTCGTCCCTGTCAAAAACCATATATCCGTGCATCATGGCACTGATACCGATTGAGCCGGTGGTTTGAATGGCTACACCGTACTTTTCCTTTACACTCTCAGCCAGCTTGTTGTAGCTGTTTTGCAGGCCCTTCCAGATATCCTCCAGACTGTATGTCCAGACATTATTGAGATAACTGTTTTCCCAGTCATGACTGCCGGAAGCAATTGATTTATTGCCATCGGCAACAAGGACCGTTTTGATTCGTGTGGATCCCAGTTCTATCCCAATTGCTGTCTGTCCGCTGACAATGGCTTTTTTAATATCATTCAATTCTAAACTCATTTTTTTCCTCCCCAAAGTATGCTTATTGATACAAACAGGATGCTAATAAACACTGACAACTATATTTATTCGCCGCTGCCCGAATTAATATTACCCTATTGCCGACTTTATTTACTTAAATGGATTCTCATCTTTGTAAAGCATGGATGCAGGCTGATTAAACGCAACATCACTTACACCCAGAAGCTTCATGGCAGCAAACAGAAGCTTGCCCACATGTTTGAATGCCACTCCCCCGTGATGAGGATATCTCTTGGCTATAAGTACATGTCTGTAAAACCTGCCCATCTCCTTGATTGCAAATATACCTATGCCGCCAAAGGATTTAGGATCTACGTCAATTATTTCACCTTCGGCAACATAACTTCTTAGCTGGCTGTCTGCAGTTCCCTGGAGTCTGAAGAAAGTAATTTCTCCGGGTCTGATGGCTCCTTCCAGCGTGCCTCTTGAAATATCAGGTTCCCTGTCGGGTTCAAGCAATCTGCGCATTATAAGCTGATACTTCATGGAGTAGTTCTTCATCTGACATGATGGTGTATTTCCGCAGTGGAAACCCATGAACAAATCGGTAAGCGAATAGCCTGCAAACCTGGCCTGGTTATTGGCATACATATCCTTAGGCACTGTGTTGTTTATATCAAGCAGTGTGGCCGGCATCTGTGTGGCACAAGTAATTATATACTCGCTTAATGCACCGTAAATGTCCGTTTCGCATGCAACAGGAATGCCTGCTGAAGCAAGCCTTGAATTCACATAGCAGGGAACAAATCCAAACTGGGTCTGGAAGGCCGGCCAGCATTTATTTGCAAATACTACATATTCGGAAGCACCTTTATGCTCTTCAGCCCAATCCTTCAAGGTAAGCTCATATTGTGCCAGCTTGGGAAGAATTCCCGGATAGCCGTTTCCAGCTCCCAGCTCCTGTTCCATCTCCTTGATTAATGCAGGAATTCTCGGATCGTCCTTGTGATTGTTAAAAGCTTCAAAAAGGTCAAGTTCCGAGTTTTCCATCACTTCAACCCCCAGATCAAACAAAGGTTTTATGGGTGCATTACATGCAAGGAAATCGTGCGGTCTTGGGCCAAAGGTGAATATTTTTAATTTTGAAAGACCCAGTAAAATCCTTGCAATAGTTTCAAAATCAGCAACCATATCTGCTATCTCTTCGGGAGTTCCAACCGGATATTCCGGAATATACGGATTCAATTTTCTGAGAGCCAGGTTATATGAAGCATTAAGCATACCGCAGTATGCATCTCCGCGCCCATTGATCAGATTGTTCTCAGTTTCTTCAGCCGCGGCCACAAACATTACAGGACCGCCGAATTTTTGAGCAAGTATGGTCTCCGGTCCTTCCGGCCCGAAATTTCCAAGATACACCACCAGAGCGTTTGTTCCTGAATCTTTCAGCTCCTGCAGGGCCTTCAGCACATCCTTTTCATTTTCAACCGCCGTGTTTGCCTCAAAAATTTCAATGCTTTTTTCAGTACAGACTTTAACAACCGCTTTACGCCTCTCCACACTCAGTTCCACCGGAAAACAGTCTCTGCTTACCGAAACAATTCCAAGCCTTACTTTTGGAATATTATTCATTTAATTAGCCCCCCTAATTTTTTTTAATATTTATCTTCCTTTGAAGCATATCTTTTAATGTATTTTTTTATTGAACATATCAATTTAACAGCAATCATTTAAATAAAAAACGTATGTTATATTAGTATGCTCATGCGTACAAGTGATTAAGAAATTCAATCCGTTATAAATAATTCAATTCAATAATCAAATCAGAAATTAAATAATCCACCTATCTTTTAATACAGGATTCTTTGATAACAAGCTCAGGTACAATTATTTTTTGAACAGGGTTATCCAAATAATTGTTATCTTTAAGCATTTCCAGGAGCAGTTCTGCTGCCGACTCTCCCAACCTCTCCTTAGGATGGCTGACACTGGTGATCTTGACCGGGCAGTTTGCTGAAAAGTAGGAGTCATCAAAACCTGTTATAGAAATATCTTCAGGTACTTTGACACCCAGGCTGTTCAACAGTTCGAATACCCTGAATGCAATTTCGTCATTATAACAGGCTATAGCGTCAACACCTCTTTTATCCTCTATCATCTGTTTGATAACATTATAGGGTTTTACCTCCCTGTCCTCAGTGTGAAACCATATTACCTGATCTGGATTATATGGCAGACCGGCTTCACTGATGGCTCTTGCATAACCCTTGTGCCTTTCCAGCCCCTGTATATCATCTGCTTTGAATATCCCCACTATTTTTTTATGCCCCAGCTTTGCCAAATATTCTACCGCAGAATACATCCCTTTTGCATCATCAAGCAAAACATGGGATTTGCTTTCCAGCTTCTGATAGTAGCCATGAATAAAAATATAAGGGATGTGATGTTTGTCCAATGCATCATAATACTGCAGATTGTTGGAAAACAGCGCACTTTTGGTGGGTTCTATAATAAGTCCTTCAATATTTTTCTGCAGCACATCCTCAAGACAAAGTGCTTCTTTCTCGGTATTGTTATTGGTATTCTTCAGCATAATACTATAACCGTTACCTGCGAGTATGCTGTCAATTCCCTGAATAACCTTCGGAAAAATGTATTCCGAAATATAGGTGGTAATTACGCCAATATTTCGGGAATCGTTTCTTTTTCTGCTCCTGTCCATACAGTAGGTTCCTCTGCCGTGTTCGGTATAGAGGTAACCTTCATTTACAAGCATGGAAATGGCCTTCCTCACTGTATGCCTGCTCAAAGACAACTTTTCGGCCAGCATGTTTTCAGAGGGTATCTGCTCGCCGGGCTGAATTCTTCCCAACAGGATTTCTCCTTTTAAATACTCCATAAGCTTATAGTATTTAGTCTGGTTATCACTTTTTTGCATTATATTCTCCTGGAAAAACAACTTGTACGTACATCTATATTATACATTATAATATTTAATTTGTGCAATATTACAGTTGAAATATTATTCTACTGAATAATATTATATCCTGCAAAGTCAAAAGAAAAAAGCCCCAACATTAACCTCCTCCACATTATGTGCATATAATTATGTATACCACTATTTAATTATTGAAGATTTTTGTTTATTGTTAAGGAGTGAATATTATGGAGTCAGCTACTAATCCGGTAACTGAATTAACTGTCAGACTAAAGGAAGCCAGTATTAAAAATACCGCAGAAGCCATATATAACAAAATTAATCTTGTAAAACAAATGCAGAATGACAAACAGACTATCAATGTTCTGGAAGAAATAATTAATGATCTGACAACTGATAAAAATGAACTGATCCAAATAACCAAGTGCTACGAACAGGAGTTTTTGTCACAGGACATATCCGACGAGGATATAGAGTATATTACAAAGGAATTGCTTCCCATCGTAACAACCTTTCTGCCTTTCAGCGGTGGTGACAGTGAATTTGTTTCCACAATTCAAAAGGTGTTATCTGCTGAAACCTTCAAGATATTAAAACTGCTTGGATTCAATTATAAGGAAGCTATAGGCCAGCCTCTGACCAACCTTGTAGCCCAGGCTATACAGAACCAGAACCAGAATCAGAGCAGTAATAAATATCCAGTTAACAAGAGATATAGTCAAAGATAATTAAAATGACTCTATTGTGGATTAAATTTTAAATATTTCAACATACTATCCCCATATATATAGCTATATCCACAACTTTATTAACAAAATATTGTTTTTCTGTGGAAAAAGCAGTGATTTATTAGCATTTAATCCACAAAGTTTTCACATTATCCACTTCCTATTTGTTTATAACTATAGTGTGGATATTCTCATAATTATCTACACGAAATCCCCATATATATTGGTTTATCAACAGTTTTATCAACAAAATATAGTATATTTGTGGATAACCACCCCGACTTTTAACATAATATCCACAGTTTCTCCCAGTTATACACAGTTTCTTGTGGGTAATTTGTCCTATACTTATAAGACTGCAGCGCCTAAATTATTCAACTTAAAAATTCAGGCGCTGCAGCAAAAAATTTGCTTCGCAAATCCGCTTGACATCAACTTAGGAACTTAGCCTATACTACGCACTCACAGCACTTTCACATAAACTTTCCGGTTTCTGGGGCCGTCAAATTCACAGAAGTATATTCCCTGCCATGTCCCCAGGACAAGCCTGCCGTTTTCAACAATAACGTATTGGCTGCTTCCGACAGCACTTGCTTTTAAGTGTGCGTGACTGTTACCTTCCATATGCCTGAACTCTGTCCTGTCAGGATAAGCTTTGTCCAATCCCAGCAGCATGTCCCTCACCACATCAGGGTCAGCATTTTCATTGATGGTTATTCCGGCAGTGGTATGGGGGCAGAACACCAGAACCGCACCGTCCTTTACCCCGCTTTTGCCAAGTGCATCCGCTACTTTGCCGGTTATGTTATAGAAATTCTGTCTTTCAGTTTTTAAACCGTACTCATAAATCATTAAAGCCTCACCTCAACCCTTTCTGCCATTTCAATATAATTTTCTCCCACATTGCAGTCATAAGCCACTATGTTAACACCCTTGTCCCGAGCAATCCTTATAGTATCGGCAAACTCCTTATGTGTTATGTGATTAGGCGTAAAGTAGCTCACCCCTTTCATCTGAATAACAAAAACAATATAAGCCTTATAGCCTTCTTTCCTGCATTCCATTAACTCGTTTATGTGCTTGACTCCCCTTTCAGTGGGTGCATCAGGGAATAAGACAACATTATTGTCCTCCAGGGTAACTCCCTTGATTTCAATAAAAATCTTTTCCATTTTTGTTTCTAAATAAAAATCAAATCTGGAATTTTTATATTTTGCTTCCGGCTTAATCAGGGTAATATCTTTCAAAAAGTCTCCCTTTAACAGCCATTCATGAAAAACCTTGTTGGGAACCTGACTATCCATATTAATCAACCTGTCACCCTTCATAACACCAATAAGATCATATTTGGTTTTTCTGGAGGTAGTATCAAATTCCTGTACAAAGACCGTAGCCCCCGGTTTCAGCAGTTCCCTGCATCTCCCGGTATTTTTTACGTGACACACCTCTTCCTTTCCATCAAGCTCTATATATGCAATAAATCTATTTGGTCTGTCAATAAACCTTGCAGTTTTTATATTGTTATAAATCACTCTGGCCTCCGTTGTTTGTGAAATCAATAACATGAAAATTATACTCCCGCACCCTGTGATTAAACAATACCTCAATTAAATGCATGTTTAAAAATTTTGACTGACAGGTAAATCAATATTTATGCATATTAAAAATTTACGTATCGACATCATAATATTTATGTGTTTTAGCAATAAAAATCAGGGTATAAAATATAACAGGTTTGGATAAACGTATAAAATGAATCTCTTTTTTTGGTGTGCTGCAATATTACAGGCAGCCAATATGGGATTCCTAATAAATCACGAGGGGAGATTTTGATTATGAAGAATGAGGTATCTTTTTTCCGTTGTAAACATTGTGGAAATATGGTTGCATTAATAAAAAGCGGCGGCGGCACTCTTGTCTGTTGCGGAGAGCAGATGGAGAAACTCGTACCCAATACCACCGAGGCTGCCGTTGAAAAGCATATCCCGGTTTCACTGAGAAGCAACGGCAGCATCAATGTTGAGATAGGCTCTGTTGCACATCCGATGATTGATGTTCACTATATTGAATGGGTAGCAGTCGTTGGTGATGAAGGTCTGGAAATAATAAACCTGTTCCCGGGAGATGACCCAAAAGCTATTCTAAGTGATAAGAAAAATGCTGAAGTTTATGCATATTGCAATATCCATGGCTTGTGGAAAGGTGAAGTAAAATAGTCAATATCAGCAAAAGGAACTGTTGCACAATGAATAATTTTATTCGCCTGGGCAGCAGTTCCTTTTTTATCCTTAAAATAGCACCTCTTTTTAATATCCGGTTCCGGTGCTCTTCTCCTTATTTGCTATGGCCACCGAAGCGCTTGCGCCTATTCTGCTTGCCCCGGCCTCTACCATAGCCTTGGCTGTTTCATAGTCCCGTATACCGCCGGAGGCCTTAACTCCAAGCAAAGGCTTTACCATATCCCGCATGAGCTTTATATCCTCAACTGTTGCTCCTCCGGTACTAAAGCCCGTTGATGTCTTTACAAAGTCGGCTCCGGCTTCCTTGCATATCCGGCAGCTGATCTTTTTCTCTTCGTCAGTCAGTAAACAGGTCTCAAGAATAACCTTTACAAGAGCTTTACCCTTTGCCGCTTGTACCACAGCTTCTATATCCTCTTTAACATAGTCAAGATCTCCTAATTTTATGGCACCTACATTAATAACCATATCAACTTCGGCAGCGCCATTCCGAATAGCTTCAGCAGCCTCAGCGGCTTTTACTGCAGAGGTGGTTGCGCCGAGAGGGAAACCTATCACCGTACAAACTTTTATTTTGCTATCCTTTAAAAGCCGGCTGCACAAACCTACATAGCAAGGATTAACACATACTGATGCAAAACCGTACTCCTTAGCTTCACTGCAAAGCTTTTCAATCTGCGCCTTTGTAGTTTCAGGCTTAAGAGCAGTATGATCTATCATACCTGCAATATTCATAACAAATCCCCATTTCCGCACGGGACATATCATTATCCCCTGCTTTTTGAATTTAATTATTTCTGTTAACTGAAAAATTATTACATACTTGTAAATAAGAACTTTTGCTATTCTTATTATCACCAATTATCAAGGAAATTTCAAGATATCCGAACCAAAACTGTTCTTGTAATTCACCCAACATAACCTTATATCAACAGTGGTCTGTAACATCTAAAACATATATTGCCGCCGGGGAAAATTTTCGCAGGATAAGGAGGTTTCCTTAACATAAAAAAAATAGGTTAGTCGCCATCGACTAACCATGTAAAGGGGGTCAAAATGTATTTTGTGAGGTCAATATTATATTGGCCATTAAATGAAAAAATTATACAATATTTATTAAAATATTTACTCTGAAATAATTTTGGAGACTTGTGCAAATAATAAACTCTGAGTCGATAAACTTTAACTCAGTATCCCTAAAATAATTACTTATAAAGAGGTGCAGCAATATGGAACTCCAAGATAACATAATAAATTTCGAAAGCTTGAATGATCAAAATACACTTGAAGTGGTACAGAGCAGGCTAAAGCCCGGAGAGACACTCATATTGGACGTAGGCAACAACTACTTTCATCAGGCTGACAAAATCTATGACATCCTATCGAAGAATGGCTATTACGTTAAGAAAACTCTGGTAAACGGCAGGAACCAACTGCTTGTTGCCTATGAGGACAATAAGCACCAAATGTATTGATAACAAGCTGCTTCGCAGCACAAAACCGGCATCATGGTTTTTGTACCATGATGCCGGTTTAATTATATATACACAAAGAGAATTTCCAATATTTCGTCTGATTAATCATAAATTTTATTTATTAAGATCATATATATTCTGAGGTACAAAAACCTCCAGGAGTTTATGTTTGAATTCTATAACCGCCGGAAACAGCTCTGATTTTTCTCCATCAACGGTAAGGGCTATTGGCGACCTGCTTTGCAGCTCACATTTTTTTGCCTTGAGGATAATAACATTTTTATCATTTACCGATTCCTTGCTGAGGACCTTGAAGAATATACTTGCCAGATTTATATTTGAGCATTTCTTAACAAGTATGATATCCATATAGCCGTCGGTAAAATCCGCATCATTCAGCAGGTTTGGAAAGCCTGCCGCCTGTTTTCCGTTAACAATTAAAAATAATATAAATTTACCTTCTATAATATGCTCATCTGCCGTAACTTTCAAGTCAAAACTCTTAATATTTGCAACTTCGGACAAACCCTTAAGATAATAGGCAAAAGGACCGAAGTTTTTCTTAAGTTCACTGTTTGTACTGAAGGAGACATCTACAAAATTCCCGCCTGCAAAAGTACTCAAAAAATAATGTGAATTATTGATATATCCCACATCACACAAAAGAGTCCTGCCCTGCAGAATAATGTTCAGACTTTCATGCAAGGAATTTATCCCCAGACATTTTGCAAAATCATTACAAGTCCCCGAAGGTATTACACCTATCGGCATTTTGATATCGTTGTCCAGAAGGATGTTTGCAACAAAATTTATAGTACCGTCCCCGCCCGAGGCAATTACAAAATCATATATTCCTGACTTCAGAGCACTTATGAGATAGTCATTGCTGGCATCTATAAGTCTGTACGGCTGAACGAGAATACCTTTTTTTTGAAATGTACCCAGTATGTAGTCCAACTCGTTTGGAACCTTATGGCCGCCCGATATGGGATTATATACAAACAATGCATTTTTCAAAGCTTTCCCTCCTGTAATTATCTCTCTTTAATTAATAATAAATGAATTTACCTTGAAAATCAACTGATTGAATTACAGGAAAGATTATGTAATGGGGAGGCAGTCAGACTTAATCTGCTGCCAGCCCCTAAATGACGCTAAACTAACCCCTTAACGGTTGACACTTCTCTCAGCCATTTCAATTGCCTTTTTAACCATACTTCCGCAATCTCTCGAAGATACTGATCCCCAGCCCTCAGCTGAAACTTTATTGTAGACTCCAAGTTCCCTGGCAATTTCCTCTTTAAGAGCTTCTGACATGATACTCTTATGTCTACTCATAGTTAGTGCCTCCTTTTTTAAGGCATTTTTACTGCGTATTAAATTTCACCGAAAGAAAACTGAATTGTTTCTCTCTCCAGATAATACGCTTTTATGCCCTTGATTTATTTTAGCGTACAATGATATTTTGTCATCTTCTAAAAAAATTATAGAGGTAATTGTTTTCACGCTATCCACATTATACACATGTTTTTTTTGCCATTATTTTTATAAACCACTATATATGCAGATCATGAATTATTTAAGCAACAATATTTTGTGTAATGTATATTGTTACCAAAAGCAGTCAAAATTAACCCCTTTTTATTCACACTTTTTGAGTATAATGTGGATAACTCTATTTTCTTCAACACCCCTTAATCCGTTGGTATACCTATGTTCTGCCCTTCAAAAATTACACCGATGTGGATAACTTAAAAAAACTGTGGATAATTAAATAATTATCCACAGTTTTCACCTGCAGCACACACAGCTGTTTATTATTCTATATTCATGCTGATATCAACTGAGTTGGCAGAGTGAGTGAGCTTTCCAACTGAAATAATATCAACCCCTGTCCTGGCTACATCATATATTGTTTCTTCAGTCATATTCCCCGATGCCTCTACCAGGGCTCTTTTGTTAATTAAAGCAACAGCTTCCGCCATTTTTTCATTTGACATGTTATCAAGCATAATAATGTCTGACTTGCAGTCAATAGCTTCCTGTACCTCTTCCAATGATTCCACCTCAACCTCTATTTTAACGGTGTGTGGTATACTGGCTCTAACTCTGTTAACCGCATTAGTTATTCCGCCTGCCGCAGCTATATGATTATCCTTTATCAAAACGCCATCCGACAATGAGAATCTGTGATTTGATCCTCCGCCGGCATTCACGGCATATTTCTCCAAAAGTCTCAGCCCCGGGGTTGTTTTTCTGGTATCAGCTATTTTAACAGGTAAATCTTTGATTTTCATGGCATACCTGTTGGTTATTGTTGCAATAGCTGAAAGACGCTGTAAAAAGTTCAGTGCTGTTCTTTCACCTTTGAGCAAAGCCCTTGTAGGCCCGCTTACTGTTGCAATAATATCTCCTTTTTTTACACTGTCACCGTCTTTGATCAATGCTGTGAACCTGACGCTGTTGTCAAGGACTTCAAAAACATGCCGGGCAACGTCAAGCCCTGCTATAACCGCGTCCTGCTTGGCAAGAAATTCAGCGTTTGAGACATCCTCTTCGCTGAGAATATTATCGGTAGTAATATCTCCTAAAGGCATGTCTTCCTTTAAAGCATTCATAACAGTATCGTGCAAATAATATTTATCAAGCTTCATATTAACCTCCATGAGCCATCTTATGGCTTTGAGCCGCATTGCGGCCACAAAATGTGATGAATATTTATATCCTTAGCATATTCTGCGATAAAATTCAGTTATATCACATATATTGATTTATAAGGCTAAAACCCTTACTATATTCCTCTTCCAGTTATGATCATCCGTCTTATCGAAATCTGATCTGAAATGGGCTCCTCTGCTCTCTTGTCTTTCAAGAGCTGCTTCAATAACAAGATTTGCGACAGTTAACATATTAGCTACCTCAAGTTTAATCAGGCTGAATCCCGTTAAGTCACTGAATCTTTCATATATAGTCTTAATTATTTTTTTTGCAGTTTCAAGTCCCTGCTCACTCCTGATGATTCCGACGTATTTTGTCATGGTATTCTGAATTTCTTCCTTCATACCTTTTAATGCTTCATCATTGTCCTTATTAAGGAAGAAGTCAATTTTCACATCCGTTTCTCCCTGAATTGGAGCTTTAGCATCTTCTGATATTTTTGCGGCTATTTTCCTGCCAAATACCAACCCCTCAAGCAAAGAATTGCTGGCCAGTCTGTTTGCCCCGTGAATACCTGTACATGCCACTTCACCGCAGGCATATAACCCTGTTATATTAGTCTGTCCTTCAACATTTGTTCTAATGCCCCCCATGCAATAATGCTCTGCCGGGGCAACCGGGATGTAATCTCTGGATATGTCTATGCCATAATCCAGGCAGGTCTTGAATATGTTCGGAAATCTATTTTCAAGATATTCCTTATCTTTAAAGGTAACATCAAGGAAGACATTTTTCGATCCGGATATGGACATCTCCTGGAATATGGCTCTGGATACTACATCTCTCGGAGCCAGCTCTCCAAGCTCGTGATACTTCTGCATAAAGCGCTCACCCCTGGCATTTTTAAGCATGGCCCCTTCACCACGAACTGCTTCTGAAATCAAGAAACTTTTATCCTTTGGGTGATAAAGAACTGTAGGGTGGAACTGAACGAACTCCATGTCCATGGCCTCAGCGCCCACTCTCAGACACATTCCGATTCCGTCTCCGGTTGCAACCTCAGGATTTGTTGTATGGGAGTAAATCTGGCCAAAACCTCCGGTCGCAATTACAGTATGTCTGGCAATGAATAGTTTCATCTTTTCAGCTATTTCATCATATACCAGAACACCTCTGCATTCACCATTTCTTACAATGAGATCCACGGCAAAATGTCTTTCAAATATAGAAATATTGCCTCTTTTCCGGGCTTCCTCTATCAGCTTGTCACAGACTTCCTTGCCGGTAGTATCTCCGGAATGAATAATCCTGTTTACACTGTGAGCCCCCTCACGGGTAAGGGACAATTGCTGACCGCTTTTATCAAAGTTAACTCCAAGACTGCACAGCTTTTTTATATTATCGGCAGCTTCCTCAACCAAAACCCACACGCTGTCATCATTACAGAGACCTGCGCCGGCAAAAAGAGTGTCCTTGAAATGTAACTGAGGTGAATCATTTTGTTCGTCCAGGGATACGGCTATCCCTCCCTGAGCCAGAACAGAATTACTTATGTCCAGTGTTTCCTTGGTTATTATGCCTATCCGGCTGCTGTCCGGTATCTCCAATGCTGTATAAACTCCGGCAATACCGCTTCCAACAATAATAACATCTTTTTCAACGATTTCTACCTTTTCCCTCGTGACATCATCTTCCATATCTTCCCTCCAAAAGACCCCGCGCGCATCTTATTTAGCTACCTCTAACATTCTGGTAAGTGAATGTGATGCACGTTCAATTATATCTTTCTCCAGATTTATTTCGTACTTCTTGAACGCTAATGCGTCATGAACACTCTGAAGAGAAGTCTTTTTCATATTAGGGCATATGAGACCAGTTGACATCATATAGAAAGTCTTATGGGGACTGTCTTTTTTAAGTTGGTATAAAACACCCATCTCGGTTCCTATTATAAATTTATCATGATCAGAGTTTTTAGCATAATCAATAATTTGTTTAGTGCTTCCCACAAAATCAGCTAATTCCTGAATCTCAGTCTGACATTCCGGATGAACCAGCAGAAGTGCATCAGGATGCAGCTCCTTGGATGCCAGAACCTCATTGGATCTGATTTTGTGATGTGTAATGCAATATCCTTCCCAGAAAATAATATTTTTCTCAGGGCACATTTTTGCAACATAGCTACCCAAATTTTTATCGGGAACAAAGAGAATGTCCTTTTTATCTATTGACCTGATAACCGACAGCGCATTGGAAGATGTACAGCAGATATCGCATTCCGCCTTAACCTCGGCACTTGAATTTATATAACAGACTACAGCGGCTCCGGGATATTTTTTCTTAGCCTCCCGCAATGACTCCGCAGTAACCATATCTGCCATGGGGCAGCCTGCATTGATTTCCGGAAGCAGTACCGTTTTCTGAGGAGATAGAATCTTTGCGCTTTCTGCCATAAAATGTACTCCGCAAAAAACAATGGTATCGGCAGTATTTGATGCACAAAATTGGCTTAAAGCAAAAGAATCTCCTACAATATCCGCTATCTCCTGCACATCGTCAACCTGATAGCTATGAGCGACAATAACAGCATTCTGCTCTTCCTTCATTTTATTTATATTGCTAATCATCGTTTGTTTATCCATTAATTGCTACCTCTATTTTTTGTTAATTTTTCAACAATATATTGTCTAATTAATCAGCCGAAAGTTAAAATACTGCATTTATTTTAATACTTATGAAATGCTTTGTAAATGCTTTTATTGCAAAAGAGCCTTTATTTACTTATTAGAATAACAGTATTCGATATTATCTATGCAAAGAGAAATCAAACTTGCGAATTTATACTTATAAGCGGCAAAATACCAATTAAGCCATCATGTTAAGCATCATTTTTAAATGGAAGCATTGGAAAAAGCATAAATAAAAAGAGGGCCTTTAAGCCCTCTCTTTCTACTTATGACAATCCCCTGCTTCGGCACATCCTGAACATCCGCAGCCACAAGTGCTTTCGCCTCTTTGCCTCTGTCTGATCCGGTGGATCACAACCCAGGCCATTAACCCGATCACTATTGCTGCTATTATTATTGTCGCCAAATTGTCCTTTAAAAATTGTATCATACTGATTCCTCCTTAATAACAGGAATTTTACCAACCAATTAAATATTAACCTGCCCACCCGCAGATAAAACCTTTGCCTTCTTCTCCGGCTTGTAGGGACGGAACAGCATCCAAAGCATGAAGCCCAGGACCAGTAAAGCCGCTATCGTACCTGCACCAAAAGAAACAACTCCTGCGGCAAGACCGCCAAGCTGGTATATTACAAGTGCTACTGCGTATGCAAGAACTGTCTGATATCCAACAGCAATGAGCGTCCATTTCCATCCGCCCATTTCACGCTTTATAGCACCAATAGCAGCAAAGCATGGAGCACACAGAAGATTGAAGGCCATAAAGGCGTATGCGCTTATTACTGTAAACATTGATGCAACCTGTGCCAACAGTGCAGGGTCATCTTCAGCAGCTTCCGCAATTCCGAATAATACACCAAATGTTCCTACAACATTTTCTTTTGCCACTAGACCGGTCACTGTGGCAACTGCTGCCTTCCAGTTTCCAAAACCCAATGGCGCAAAGATCGGAGCAATAGCGTTACCTATGGAAGCGAGAATACTGTCTCCTTCTTCAACCATTTGTAAATTCCATCCGAAGCTTGATAAGAACCATATAACTCCGCAAGCTACAAATATAATTGTACCGGCTTTTATGATAAATGCTTTTCCTCTTTCCCACATGTGAATCAGAACACCTTTTGCACCAGGAACATGATATTGCGGAAGTTCCATAACAAATGGAGCCGGGTCACCGGAAAACAATTTTGTCTTTTTAAGAACTATTCCTGAGAATAAAACCATTGCAATGCCCAGGAAGTATGTTGAGGGAGCAACCCACCAGGATTTCTCAGCAAACATGGCTCCTGCGATCAAAGCTATGATAGGGAGCTTTGCACCGCAAGGGATAAAGGTTGTAGTCATAATGGTCATCTTTCGGTCTTTCTCCTGCTCAATTGTCCTGGATGCCATAACACCCGGAACACCACAGCCCGACGCAATCAGCATTGGAATAAATGACTTTCCTGAAAGGCCGAATTTGCGGAAAATTCTATCCATAATAAATGCTACACGGGCCATATATCCACAGTCCTCAAGGATTGATAGGAAGAAGAACAAAATCATCATCTGAGGTACAAATCCGAGTACTGCACCAACACCGCCTATAATACCGTCAACGACCAGGCTCTGCAACCATTCTGCGGCACCAACATTAGCCAGAAAATCTCCGACTGCAGGCTGTACCCAGGCCCCAAACAATGTATCGTTAGTCCAATCAGTAACTATGGTTCCCAGCCATGATACCGAAACAAAGTACACTATAAACATAACAGCTGCAAAAATAGGTAACGCCAGCCATCTGTTTGTTACAACCCTGTCTATTTTATCAGAGGAGGTCATTCCTACATGTTTTTTATGTAGGCACTTCTTAATAATTTTACCAATGTAGATATAGCGTTCGTTGGTAATTATACTTTCGCTGTCATCATCCATATCGGTTTCACATGCCACAATCACTTCTTCTATCTTCTGCCTGGCAGACGAATCAATTGTTAACTGCTCCAGAACCTTTTCATCTCTCTCAAAAAGCTTGATGGCGTACCATCTTGACTGTTCTTTGTTGTTTACTATGCTTCCAGCTGCAGTCTCTATCTGGGAAAGGCTATTCTCAACCGCATTATCAAACGTATGCTGCGGTATTGTCTTTGCTTTACTTTTAGCAAGAGCAATGGCCTTTTCAGTGACTTCCTTCAGTCCCGAACCTTTTACGGCGGACGTTTCATAAACTTCACAACCCAATTCTTTGCTGAGCTTTTGCAAATCTATTTTATCGCCATTTTTTCGAACAATGTCGATCATATTCAATGCTATTACTACCGGTATACCGATTTCCACCAGCTGTGTAGTAAGATACAGGTTTCTTTCAATATTCGATGCGTCAACCAGATTAATTATTACATCAGGTCTTTCGTTTAAAAGATAATTACGTGTTACTACTTCTTCAAGAGTGTATGGTGATAAGGAATAGATACCTGGAAGGTCCATTATAATTACATCCTTGTAACCTTTAAGTTTTCCCTCTTTTTTCTCTACCGTAACACCGGGCCAGTTTCCAACATATTGTGAGCTTCCTGTTAATTCATTAAACATTGTCGTCTTACCGCAGTTTGGATTTCCGGCAAGTGCAATTTTAATAGCCATTGTTCCTTCCTCCTATTTCTTTGCAAGTTAGACTATGCTAACTCGTAACTTTAAAATATGCAGAGCGTAGTCGTACTCTGCTTAGTCCACCAATATCATTTCGGCATCTGCTTTTCTCAGTGACAATTCATATCCTCTGACTGTGACTTCCACCGGATCTCCCAAAGGAGCAACCTTGCGTACATAAATGGAAGTACCCTTGGTGATACCCATGTCCATTATTCTGCGTTTAATCGCACCTTCGCCATTAAGCTTCACAACTGTAACAGTTTCACCACAGTTTATGGTTTTGAGTGTTCTCATTGTGTTTCCTCTTTTCTATATAAAATTTTTATGTGAACATTTAAAGTATACGAAGTTAAACAATGATTCTGCTGGCCATACCCTTATCTATTGCTACACGGGCATCCTTCACATTAACTATCATATTACCGCCAATCTCTGAAATAACGGTAACTTTTGAACCTATAACGAAGCCAAGATTCTCAAGAAATCTTTTAGTCTCATCTTTACCACGAATTGATTTTATAGAATTAATCTCGCCCTGAGAAGCCATTGTTAAAGGCATAAAATCACTCCTTTATAGGTTAGTATCTGCTAACCTTTTTTCAAATAAATTGGTTAGCTCTAACTAACCTCTATAAGAAGTTTACTACCGCTAACTATGTTTGTCAATATATTTAAAAACTTTTGGTACGTTTTTTTTGGGAATGTAAAAAATTGTTTATTTCTAATTTCACCATACACCTTGATAAAAAGCCTACATATGCTATAATTATAAGATTAATATATAATTTATTATTACGGCTGGCTGAAATATTGAACTAAATTAATTCAATTATATTTTATCAATACATTTTGTGCCCGCTATGCGGCTCATGGAGGTCAGCTTGAAAGACTCCGCTGGTGCTCGTCTTCCAAACTAACCTGTGAATTTATGGCCGTGCGAAATATTCAAAGTATTTACCAATACTTTGAAAGCGCACATGGCCAATTAACCTCCTTTATTCGCCTTACAGCGCGGATGAGGAGTGAACAATTTCATTACATTTTGTGCCCGCTATGCGGCTCATGGAGGTTAATATGATTAAGTTACAAGAATCCGGTGAAAATTATTTGGAGACAATACTTGTTCTTAAAAATAAAAACGGGAATGTACGTTCAATTGATATTGCAAATGAATTGGGTTATACAAAACCAAGTATAAGCCGCGCAATGACTATACTTAAAAATGCTGAATATATTATTATAGATGAAACAACAGGATATATAACACTTACTGATGCAGGCTACAATATTGCAAAAGCAATGTATGAGCGTCATCAAATATTATCTTCTTATTTAATCTCGCTTGGCGTTTCTCCTGATGTAGCTACGCAGGATGCTTGCAGAATCGAACATGTCATAAGCGAAGAAACCTTTGAAAGAATACGGAGCAACACAATAATTAAGGATTAGTATGCGGAAATAATTTGAAAAGACCTGGCATATATAAATTGCCCGGTCTTTTTTTAGCGTATAGGAATTTATAACTTTTTAATGACAGTCTAAGCATTGTTAATCCTGAGTTTGGGGTGGTACACTAAAAATTCCAATTAGATAAATTCCTATACGCGGGGTTTGAAAAGGGGAATCCCCTTTCCGGTGTAGAGGGGGTGCTCAGGAGCGCTAGCTCCGTCGAAGGGGGGAGTAGTCCCCCCTAGCGAACAAGAAGATTTGCGTAGCATAGGCAGAGTACCTAAGTGGGCGCGAAGCGGATTTGC
>JAEVZU010000285.1 GCA_023392075.1 Bacillota bacterium
GCATTAAATTTCAAGCCTGCCTCCAGAAATAATTCAATAGGTAATCAACATGTAAATTAATTTTATCATAAAATATATAAAGAACAAAACTTATATGAAAAATGTAAACAAACTGAAAAACCTAAAAAAATAACTATCACTAAAAAAAAAGAGAGCTTATCAAAACTGAAATAATTTCCTATTTTGAGACCGCCCCTTTGTTTTTAATGATACTTATATAAAAATTTCAGGCAATACCCTGATTTTCTGGTACAACTTTCTCTATGTCTACGTCTATCTCGGCTGCCAATGATCTTACAGTGTCCATTTTTTCCGTTATCTCTACCTTATAAATATCCATATCAACCCCAAAGTGATTATTCATTGTGTGCAGATGGAATGTACAATAAATCTTCCTGCAGCATTTCCAGGCTTCTTTTCCGCTCCTCCGAGCCCATAGCAGGAAGCTTTTCCATTTGTACCAATTGCAATGCTGTTCGAGCAGGTTTACTTTCATGCTGGACGGCGTTCTGGACCGGAATGGTTTGGACGTCTGTTTCAGCAGCATTAACCAACATTTCATCCCTGAAGGAAACCTTATAGGTTTGATATTCAAATGGATATGTGGGCAGAGGTATTCTCCCGGTATTTTTTCCGTAGAGCCTTTCCGGGTTGAATCTGGCTCCGCAGGTATATAAACCTGCCAGAAGTTTATGTACTGGTTCCTCGGATAAGGGTTCCGACAGATCTCCACAAAACATCCCGAATTTGGCCTTACTTTCGTATTCTTTCAAGTCTTCACAGTTTGATTTTATAAAAATAAGTGCATCATCCTTACCTGCGGATGAGTTGATCCATCGTGCGTTTACTTTGAAATTGTAAATCTCCCGTTTTTGCATATACCAGACAAGATTTTCATTTGAAACCGGCCCCTGCTCAGTGATTACCTCACAGTTGCCGAATAAAGCCACAGGTAATGCTTCGGGCTCCTCAGCTACATGGTTTATCTCACAAACCATGGCAGCGGCTTGTTTTAGGGAAACAAGTCCTGTTAACGCCATTGCTGCAGCAATTCCAGTCCCTCCAGTAAAGATCCCTGACGGCTCAACACCAAAATCATGAAGCAGAACACCCGCCGCATAATGAAAGGAAAACAGCCGGACCCTGCTTTGAACAATTCGATCGCTGGTATCTGCCCATTCCGCACATATGTCCATGCACTTCCCATAAGCTTCGTCAAACAACTTATACCGTTTGCCGATTGTGTCAACAAGGTTCTCACTTAACGGATCTTCATCCTGCATCACAAGATAAACAGGCATTTCTCTGTTTGGGTTGGAACGGCCTTTAAAAATATTGCCTTGCAAATCGCCCTTTTCAATGGCTTCCAAAGTCTCAAGCATCTCTTCCTTATTACTGATGGTGGCTGCCAGCTTAAAGGACATTTCCTTTTGCGCATTATTCATGGTATAACAGACAGAACCTGCATCTACATCGCTTTTGATTACATATTCCTTTAATTTGGCGGCTATTATTTTTATCACATTTTCATTTCTTCCGGTTAGTGTAAGAAGATGCTGTGTGTTTTTAAAAGCATCCTGATCCGCTTTTGCTGCCGGTGCCTCCTCCAGGATCACATGGGCGTTGGTTCCGCCAAACCCGAAAGCATTGACGCCCGCTCTTCTGGGTAGGCCTTCCATACTGTCCCATTGCCTGGGCGCTTTACTGATTACATAAAATGGAGAGTTTTCAAAGTGAATATTTGGGTTTGGCTGGTCGAAATTCACCGTATGGGGAAGCATTCTGTTATTAAGGGCCAGAACAACCTTGATCAGACTGACGATTCCCGCCGCCGACAACATATGACCAATTGAGGATTTGGCCGATCCTATACCGCAAAAAGTTTTTTTATCGGTAAAAGTTCTCATGGCAAGAGTCATTCCCTCAATCTCAATAGGATCCCCTAAGGGCGTACCTGTACCATGGGTCTCGATATACGAAACGGTTTCCGGGTTTATTCCGGCCTTCTGGTAAGCGTTTCTAATGGTTTCGGCTTGTCCCTGTGGCCTTGGTGCCGTTATCCCCTGGGATCGGCCGTCATTATTAATTGCAGAGCCTTTAATAACCGCATAAATGAAATCCTTATCCTTTAAGGCCTTTTCCAAAGGTTTAAGCAGTACAGCACCCGTCCCTTCGGAAAGTACAAGACCATCTGCCCTGCTGTCAAAGGGATAGCAGGCTCCTGTGGGAGATAGCGCCGTCACACGACTCAGGCCGATAAAGGGCGTGGGATTCAGGTTAAGATTGACTCCTCCGGCAATCGCCATATCGGCCTGACCGGAGCGCAGATTTTCACAGGCAAGGTGTACAGCCACAAGAGAGGAGGAGCAGGCCGAATTTACAATCAGGCTGGGTCCGGTCAGGTTCAGGCAGTGACTGACCCTTGCGGCTATTTCATTTAGACCGTTTCCTGCCACTGCATCGGCAACCATTTTAGCCGGTTCAAGTGTGTTTAGAATACCTGACAAAATCTTTTCCTGCTTGTCTTTCTCCAAACTCTGAAAAGCTTCATTCTCCCCCAATTTTCTCTTAATCCGCATATATGAATTGTAGCCTGCAAAATGTTCCATATAGGTATTCTGCTCGGTGCCTACAAAAACTCCGATGCGGTTTGTACGGTGTTTTCCCCCGTAACCGGCAGATTGAAGAGCCTCCCATGCCACCATCAAAAAAATACGCTGCTGCGGATCCATTACTTCTGCTTCGTTGGGCGATATACCGAAAAACAAGGGATCAAAATCATAAGGGTTATGGATAAAACCACCTTTTTTGCTATACATGGTATGAGCAGAGCCGGAATCGGTACTGTAGAATTCTTCCGCATCCCAGCGTTCGGCAGGGATCTCCCCTATGACACACTTTCCTTCCTTTATAAGATCCCAGTACTCCATAAGGGTATTGGCCCCAGGCACCCGCAAGCTCATACCGATAATAGCGATATCATCTTCTTCCTCTCCATGAGCTGCCTCACCGGCCTGACCGGGTTTCGTTTCAGCGGGACTGCCTGCTTCTCCGGCCTGTTTCAAGGTGTTCTCAATATATCGTATCAATTCCTCAGGAGTCTGGTACTCAAATACCAGAGTAGGATACAACTCCATGTTCAGCAGGCGGCTGATGTCGCTGATCACCCTGGTCGCACCGATGGAATCCAGTCCGATTTCCATGAAGTTGGCGGATATGTCAAGCTGGTCTTCCGGGATATCCAGATAGCCTGCGATTAAATTCAATACCTTGCCCCTTACATTTTTAATAGGCAGGACATTGTTTCCCTTTGAAAAACTTTTGTTAAATGTAGTTTTCTCTATCACCGGCAAGGTTGAGCTTTTTCCGGTAGCCGGGATCAGGTCCAGAATGTGAACAACACTTTCCTGCTTAAACTGAAGGGCTGGAAGAAAGGCAGCAGCTGCTGCTTCCGCTTTCAACGGATTGAGGCCCTGGGCCTTGACAGCCAAAAGCGTTGCATCCCCGAATTTTTGAACCATGCCCTTTTCGGCCCATAATGAATAGTTTAATGCCACTGTCTTTCCGGGAGCACCAGCCGTTTTTCTATAATATGCATAGCCGTCTAAAAAGGCGTTGGCAGCTGCATAGTCACCAAGTCCTGCAGACCATGATTTTCTGGAGGCTGAAACCGAGGACAGAGCTGCAAAAAACTTTAGCGGCTGATCCCTGGTAACCAGATCAGTGATAATAGTCCCCTGAACTTTTGGTTGCAGTACCTTTTTTATTATATCAAGTTCCTTGGACAGAAGCTGGAAGGAGGACGCATCCCACAAACCCGCGGCATGAACCACTCCATTGACAGGCCCCCACTCCCGGTTGATGGTTTGGACCAATTCCTTCATTTGTTCCGGATCATTGACATCTACCGGATAATAGACAGCTTTTGAACCAGCCTGCTCAATGGACTTGAGTACTTCCAGTTTATCCGCAAGTAGAGGGTCGGCATCAGATGATATGGGTTTTTCTCCCTCAGACAATGCTTTTCTGCCGGTTAATATCAGGTTCAGTTTTGCCTGCCCTGCAAGTACTTTACAAATTTCACCCGCTACCGGACCGGTTCCGCCGGTAACCAAATAGGTTTCACCGTCAATAAATTCCACTTCCTGCTGTTGAATAATCTCATCCATCTTTTTAAGTTTACGGATATATCTGCACCCTTTGCGCACCGCTGCCATTGATTCGTCCGGGAACCTGGAGTTTAATTCCCTGACGGCAGCCTCCAGCAGTTCTTTTCCGGAGGAATATTCAACTCCGTCCAGATCAAGCACACACAATTCAATTCCGCTATTTTCCTGGTCCGCAGCAAGCCCCAAAGCTGCTGCCATAAATTGATGAGGATTTTGTGAAGTATCTCCCTCTATAACCGGGGACATGCGATTGGTTACAACCATTACCTTTGACTTCCCTGCCCGTTCCGCAAGGGCTTTTCCAAGGTGTATCAGGCTGAAAGCCCCCTGTTCCAGCAGTGTATCGTTTGCCAGAATTTCCTGCGGATTGCTGTATTCCTGCAGATAATTCCACAGGTGGAGGATGTTGACCTGCTGTTCCGGAATATTTTCAAGAACTTTCTTAAAGTGGGTTGGATTGCCCGGATTCACGGTGAAAACCCGACCGCCGTCAAAATGATATTCCCTTCCGGAAACAACCTCGAATATTTTGCTGTAATGCAAATTCTGCCACTCCGAGAGAATGTCCTTCATGCTTCCGTCATGGAGAATAATTAAGGAACCGTCTCTGCCAATCTGCTCTTCTATTCGTTCCTCCCTATTCCACTCCCATTGATGAAACAGCTTCTTTAACACGGCTGTGCTGTCAAAGCTGCCAAAATCCGGTTTGAAAGTCCTATGTTTGAATGGATACGTGCTCAATGGCAGAATTTTGCTTGCATTATTGTAATCAAGCTTTCTCAAATCTAAATTTAAACCGTTACTGTACATACTGCCAAGCGTGTTGAGAAGGACGTTAAGCCCTTTCTTTTTTCTGTCCTGTGTCTCCAGTATCAGGATATCCTTCCGGTCCACTGCACCCCGGGCCATACCCGACAATATCTTATCCGGCCCTACCTCTACAAAGCTATTGACACCCATTTCCCCGGCACGTTTCACACTCTGTTCGAATTTGACAGCACTGAGAATATGTTTCGTCCAATAGACGGCACCTGGTACTTCGGTCATCACATCACCGGTGACATTTGAAATAATAGGAATGACGGGCGGACAAAATTCAACCTTGTTCAGCGCTTCTTCGAATATCTCCAGCATCGGGTTCATTAAAGGGGTGTGGAAGGCCTGGGATACCTTGAGCTTTTTGCAGACAATTCCGTTTTTTTGAAGCAGGTCGGCAAATTCCTCCAGAGTATGGGAATATCCCGATACAACCTGATGCGTGGCGTTATAGGCCCCGATCCATAATCTATCCCGGAATGGTGCTATGAGCTCTTCTACCTTGCCGGCAGGAGCAAATACAGCCGCCATTGAGCCATCCGCCTTTAATTCCTGCATCAGTCTGCCGCGCAGAGCAACCAAACCAGCTGCATCCCTGAGGCTGACACAACCTGCCAGACATGCCGCGACCCATTCTCCGAGGCTGTGGCCCATCATATACGCCGGTTGTATACCCAGTGACATTAAGTATTTACCGATTGAATAATCCATTGAAAAAACCACCGGCTGGGTTATCCCGGTTTGCGACAAAACCGGTTCGTCGGCTTTTATACCGAAGATCAGGTCTGTAATGGAATTATCAAGATGGGGTTTAAATGCATCCGAGCATTGGTCCAGAATGTCTCTGAAACCTGGAAGGCACTCATACAGTTCTTTTCCCATGCCGACATACTGAGACCCCTGC
>JAEVZU010000288.1 GCA_023392075.1 Bacillota bacterium
TTTTTCCCATATTTTCGGGGATAATCCAGCCGGTTTTTGCCGCTGACCTTCAAGATCTAAAGGTTACATACAGCGAGAGTACTGCTACTGCAACTATCAGTTGGAGAGCTGTTCCCAATGTGAACAACGGGAAGCTGGTATATCATGTACCGAACGGAACGGGTACCGGAGTTACTGAAGTAGAAGTACCAATAGATATTACAAAAAATTCCCTTTCAATAACAAAGATAAAAAAGGACATCATATATGATTTCAGTTTGGAACTGACCGACGATAGCGGCACTGCATACGTTGGAAACAAGTATTTTCTGGCAGGAACCACCGTAACTGCCGCCAATGTGGACCAGCAGGCAGAAAAGATGGACGGCGGCGGAATGGAAACCGGTATTTATCCTGCTGTAAAGCTTTCCTGGAACATGCCGAAGGTATATTTCGGCGGTGATATGGTCAATGCTGATGCGGTGCCGGCCATTTTCAACGCAAATCAAATTTATTTCAAGTTTAAAATACAGCTTGATACTATGCTTAAAGATGTAATTGTTAAAAAATTAAGCCCGGCCAGCAGTGATTATAAGGTTTCAATAGATGACGGCACAAAATACGATGTCAAATATGATTCAATGACCGGAAAATTTGAATTTTATCTGCTTGGGAGAAAGGATGCAGATACCGATATTGCTGCGATGCCCACTCCAAAAGGTATACCTGCGGGAGATCTGGGCTGCGTTCTGCCATATCCGGATCTTTACCCAAGTACGATTTATAAGATGTCAATGATAACTATATTCGACGAAGGTACGGGAGATGATTCCGGAGTAGTTACAGGAATCACTCAAAGCCCTATAGATTTGGACTATATATGTACCAGCATCAGATTTCAATTAACAAAGGATACTCTGGATAATTTGTATGTGCGTGTATTCCGCGTTAATCAAAAAGGTATTGCACTGCTGAATCTGACATATGATATCCAGACCAGTTATGGAGGCTCGTGGAGGCCAAGTGAAAATGTTATTAATGACAGAGATTTGGGTACAGATCCTGCTCCGATTATAGATATCATCAAAGGTGAAAACAATCCGGTTAAATACAGAATAGTCGTAATAGAAAACAGGATACAATCTCCGGTTATGGAGTACAATATGCAGGATGACCTTGTAAAGCCTCCTGTGCCAAATAATATACTTACAAATGTAGAGCTGGAATATCCGACATCCTCAAGCGCGGTTAAAGAAACCTCCTCAAAGGTGACAATAACCTGGGATTATCCGGGAGATGAACTGTGGAATCAGATAAAAGGACAGGACTATTATTTTCATTTCAACTTGAGCCTTGCCGAGGATCCGGTCACCTCACCTCAGAAGCTTATGGTGGACGGACAGGAAAAGTTCTTTGAAATTAAATACAGGGATGTAAAGAGTGTCAGCGCAAACAGGATAGAAGTTGACAAGTCCGGAAGCAAGCCGAGGCTGAAATATGTCATGGATGGTTATGAGCTGTTCAAGGGTGTGGGAAGTGAAGATCTGGACGGTGACGGCAAAGGGGATCCATTTCCATTGCCAAACCTGGAACCGGCAAATGCGTACCAGGGCGAGCAGCCGTACCCCAATTACCTGCTTCCGAATAAAACCTACTATCTGCAAATGTACACAAGTACCAAGGAACAAAGGGATGTTGGTTATTCAGTGGGTGATTCCTTCTCGGAAAAGTCACTGATAACCAGCTTTACAACACTTTCTCCTGCGTCCAGGGATATATCCATACCAAAGTTCCTGCAATTGGTGGAAACAACTGTAATTCCCAGTGATAGTGCTATTCCGAAGGAAGCGACAGTGGAAATCAGATTTGACCAGATAAAAATGGAGGAGGCCGACTGGAAAAATTATACTCCCGAGCCTGTTCAAGGGCAGGACGTAGTGTATTATGATCTTTATATGAGTACAAGTCCGGACAGCTCCACTTTCAAAAAGATCTCCTCTACTCAGGACCCGCAGGTGACCAAACTACCGGATGATGTTAAATTTACGGTTCAGGTGGATAATAATAATGTCACCTGGGTTTATGCAACAATAAATAAGTTTAGCGGTACAAATAAAGACTTTTTCGGTGACTCGCTGGCACCTAATTCTACTTACTACTTTATGGTCAAGGTCAGATTGGTCATGGTCAACAGCGATACAAAAGAGTCAATAAAATCCGCACTGCTGCCGGTGACCATACCAAGAGGTGAACCGACAAATCCCGACGATACCGAGAAAAAGCCAAAGGCACCGGAGGATTTTGCCATAGCTGTAGATGAAAATGGAGATCTGATGCTGACGGGTCAAAGTGTAACCTTCGAATGGACCATAAGGGACAGCGACTCTGCCTATAATATGATTGCAACCTCGTCAAGAGTGGCTCCTGATGCTACGCTTGCTGCCGGGAGCAGTATCCTTTCGGATCCCACATATATCAGCTTCATAAATGCATTCGGAAACAAGGGCAATGACGGTGATGGTACAAATTTTATTATGAATCCAAACATTGATCCGTTGCCGGCAAAATTTGAAATTATACCGGGAACTGAACCGGGGACACAAAAGTGCAGATATACCATTGATACCTGGTTATTTCCCAATAAGGTGTATTACTTCAGTTTGAGGTCGGAAAACAAGGATGCGGGCAGCAACATAAAATCCAGCGTATGGATTTCAATACCTGTTACCACAACCTTAATAGAGAGTCCGACAATGCTTCAGGTGGTCAATGACTGTGCACTGGCCTTCAACTGGTATGGAACCCTGCCGACTGAAAATTACCAGATCAGATTGAAGCCTGTAGGTGAAATAGATTATACGGTACTTACAAAGTCACAGTACACTATTGTGCAGGATTCCAGATACTACAATTATGCCAGAACGACAAAAGATATCAAACTGAAGCCAGATACACAATACAACATACAGGTTGTAACCAGGGTTAACGGAGTGGAAAGTGTTATTGATATAGTAAAATATTCGTCTAATAACTATTATGAGACCAGGGATGATTATCACGAGATAGATATCAGATGGCAGGGTGTTGCCATGGATCCGTATACCGAATTTGAAATAGCTATAAAGACCGAGGATGATACAGAGTATACCGTTTTGAACAACAGTGTGGATCTGGAGCAGTATGTTGATGTTTCGACTCATACATATCCTTATTATATAGAAAAGAGTATTAATAATTTAAACAGCAGCTACTTTACATATAACGCCAGGATTAAATCGGCAGAAGTGACATTGTCGGATGGTACAAAGGAACATAAGCCGCTGAAAGCAAATACCAAGTATTATATCAAAGTCAGGGCTAAGAAGACCGATGCTGTAAATCTTGAGGCTGTGGCCCGGTCAAAATATGCCGGTCCTGTTGATACAAGAACTGAGTTCAATCAGGATGACTATGACGATGAAGATGACAATACCAATATTACCGACAAATTCCTGGATATGCTGGATAGACTGGAAGAGAACGTGTACTGGGAAGTAGACAAGGCTACCGGTTCACTGAATAAAATATATGTAAAGGATGAAAGGATTGTAAACATACTGGAATCCCCCGGAAACTATACGTTTACCATTGACATATCACAAAGCCCCGGTTATGTGAACAGTGACGAAATTTATCTGGCCAAAAGTATATTGAAAGCCATGAAAAGCACCAACAAGAGCGTGATCATAAAGACCAGGGAAATAGAGTATACAATCAGACCGGAGACCTTTGATATTGAAAACATGGAGGAATTTAAAAAGGCAGCTGAATTAGACCGTTCAAAGGATGTTTACCTGCAGCTTGACAATATTCAAAGTGCGGGTGTGCAGCCGTCCGGGCCGGCTGATGCCACAGCGGCGTCAAAAATGAATTCTCTTTCGGCTCAGGTGGTTGCCAGCAGTGCAACCAGCACTGCAATAAAGGATATGATCAAGAATAAGCTGTATAATGACAAAACGGGTATTATACAGAAAAAGCTGGCCGTATTAAAAAATCCAAATAATTCGAAAACAAAGGGCGACGAGCAGAAAGTAAACGAGTACCTGCTCCAGCTTATCGAAGAGATAAAGAGTGAGCTTTCATATTATATTGAGGACACGATTAACGGTACCGGATATTCCAACGGCCTGTTCATACAGAAATACAGCATTACAAAATTCAGTTCACCGATGGCGGTAAAGATGGAGTACAAGGGAAGTACCCTTGCCAATCCGTATGTTTTATACAGCGGCAGCGGAAACTGGCAGAAGCTTTCACAGAACATAAAGAGGGAAACAGGCTTTTTGAATTATATTGTAGCAGGTACAGGCAAATATATAATATTCTCGGGAAAAGATGTGGTATCAGCCATAGCAGATGATAACCCGGCAAAGGAGTATATCACCAAGCTTGCCGCAAATTATGATCTGGCATCGGTATTTTCCGGGGCGGACAATTCATTCAATCCGAAGCTCACCGTAACCGTCAAGGAAGCAGTGCTGTTTTATGAGCTGATTTCCGAGTCAAGGGTCGACAGCCAGAAGAATGTCAAGGATAAGGCAAAGGTGTATGGTATTGACAAGATCATCAATACCACCAATCTGAACAGGAATATTACAAGACAGGAGACTGCAGCAGTCATAATAAAACTGTACTGCCAGAAAACCGGAGCCGACTATAGTCTGCTAAAGGTGTCATACAATAAGCTTATAAAGGATGACAGCGGTATAGCGGACAAATATGCAACACCTGTCTATGCATGCCTGCAGATGGAGGTTATGAGTCTGGATTCCAATTCCAGGTTCAATCCGTCAAATACGGTAAGCAGGGCAGAATTTGCCATGGCAGTTGAGAAAATGCTGGAAAGCTGAGAAGGCAAAGCTTGTTGAGCGAATAGGAATTTATACTTTTTAATGACAGTCTAAGCACTGTTTATACTGAGTTTGGGGTTGTGCACTAGAAAATTCCAATTAGATAAATTCCTATACGCGGGGTTTGAAAAGGGGAATCTCCTTTCCGGTGTAGAGGGGGTGCTCAGGAGCGCTAGCTCCGTCGAAGGGGGGAGTAGTCCCCCCTAGCGAACAAGAAGATTTGCGTAGCATAGGCAGAGTACCTAAGTGGGCGCGAAGCGGATTTGC